>JALUWO010000105.1 GCA_027019405.1 Candidatus Altimarinota bacterium
CAAGGTATTAATTTACAGCCTATTTCTGATCAACTTAATAATCTTTCTTCTAAGATTGATACTTCTAATAATCATTTACAAAATATTGATAATAATCTAAAAGATATTATTGATTTTAAGCCTCCAGTTAATGATAATTTTGATGAGTCTTTAAAGAATTTTCAAAATGGTATTTCTAATTTTGATTTAAATGTTTCTAATTTTTTAAATTATTTGAAGAATTTTAAAACTACTTTTAATAATTTAAAATCTAATTTTGATAAATCTAAAAAGATTTTAGACAATAAACCTACTTTTACACAAAATGTTGGTATGTGTGGTTTTAATGTTCATGCTTTTCATCAATCTTTCCATGTTGATCCTTGTCAGTTTGTTACTCCTTATCGTCCTTTATTAGTTCTTTTTTTTACTTTACTTGGTAATGTTTTTGTTTTTGTTTTTGCTGTTAAGTTTTTAATTTCTAAAGGAGATGATAAATGAAATGGTTAATTTCTTTTTTTAGCACTTTTATTGGTGGTTTTATTGTTTCTATCATTAAATTTTTTGTTAAGCGATTTGGTTTTGCTTCTGTTGCTTTTGCTATTCAAATTTCTTTTAATACGCTTATTCTTGCTGTTTTTATGGCTTTTTTACTTTTTACTACTAATTATATAATTCATTTTTGGAATATGCTTTTTTCTCTTGTTCACTCTTACAATACTTTTGGTTCTGGTGTTTCTGGCCGTGCTTTTGGTATTTCTCTTTCAACTATTGTTTCTAATTTTTGGGGTTTTATGTATGCTTCTGGACTTTCTGAAGCTTTTTTAACTGTTGGTAATGCTTTTATGGCTGTTTTGTCTTTGGTTTTTATTCGTGCTTTATGGAATATTTATCTTATTTTGTATCGTTTACTTTTTAAGCTTTTAAATAGTGGTTTGAATTTATTATCTCATTCTATATCTTTATAAGGAGTGTCATTTGATTGATTTAGTTGTTGGAGTTCCTGGCTCTGGTAAGACTTATTTTTCTGTTTTTAAAGTTTTGGAGTTTTGCAAATCTCAAAAAAAACAGTATACCCATATTTATACAAATATTAATGGTCTTGATTATAACAAGTGTAATCAGATTTCTAAACAAAGTGATTTTGTTAAATCTTTTGACTTTCAAGATTTGAAAACACAAATTAATAATGAATTTAATACTTATGAGCAGGTTAAAAATGGTTATTTACAAGTTCCTGATTACGATGAATTTTTGAAATCTGAACATATTTTAGAAAATTTTTATAATTCTTTAATTATCATTGATGAGTGTCATTTATATTTTTCTGAAAAAGTTGATGATGCTTTAATTCGTTTTTTGTCTTATCATCGTCATTTTAATATTGACCTTATTTTGCTTACTCAAAATAAAAATCTTGTTAATAAGAAATATCTTTCTTTTATTGAAACTATGTATAAGGCTCTTCCTGGATCTAAGAGGTTTTTTTCTAATGTTTTTAGGTATAAAAAATATGCTTCTTATCAAGAATATAATGCTAATTTTATTAATACTATTTCTTTAAAGCTTAAAGCTGATGTTTTTACTCTTTATAATTCAGGTTCTAATAAACTTACAAAAAGTATTTTACATAAATTACTTTTTCCTGTTTTATTTCTTTCTTTATTTACTTTTCTTTTTTATCATTATTTTATTTCAGCTCGTTTTGAGTCTAAAAATATTAAATCTGTTTCTACTATTGTTAAAAGAAATCTTGATAATAATATTTCCTCTCCCTCTTCTCATTTTGTTGATGATAATAATTTTATTCATAATCCAAATAAAAAGTTTTATATGATTTCTTGTTTTAAAAATGGTTGTTCTTTTGCTTTAAGCTCTTTTTCTTTTGATAGACCTTCTATGTTTTCTATTTTTGATAAATTTAAATGTAAAATTATTATAAATCGTACTTTTACATCTTCTTATCATACTTATATAGTTAGTTGTTATTCTCAGTTAGATGATTTTTTAAATGTTACTAAAAAGGATATACGAAATGAAAAAGTTAATAATTCTTCTTTTCCTGTTTCTAAATCTTTTCTCAAGTGATTTTACTAATATTTCTTTGTCTAAGTTTATTAGAATTGTTGCTAATTCTACAAATAGAAATTTTGTTATTTCTGACTCTGTGAAGAAAGATTTTCAAATTTTTTTACCTAAGTTTTCTTTATCTAATAAAACGAAAACTTTTAATATTTTAAAAAACATTTTAAAGGTTAATAATTTAGATTATAAAATTGTTAATAATGTTGTTTTGATTTTTAAACCTTTACCTAAACTTCCTAAGAAGTTTATTAAACCTAAATTAACTACTTTTCTTTTTAAGTTTAATTATTTATTACCTAAAGATATTAAATCTTTTTTTGTTTCTCTTTATCCAAATATAAAATATACTATTTTACAAAATAGAATTATTTTTTTTACTACTTTTAAAAAGTTTCATCGTATTTCTTCTGATTTACATCTTTTAGATAGTTCATATCTTCAAGCAAAAGTTAATGTTACTATTATTTCTACAAATAATGATAAATTAAAAAATTCAGGTATTGATTTTAAAGCTTTTAAATATGATGCTAATTATTATATTTCTCTTATTACTTCTAAAGTTAGTTTTAATCAGACTCTCCAGTCTAACACTCAATTTTACGCTTTTTTAAATTTTATGCATAATAAGGGTTTTACTAAAATTATTACTAATCCTATTATCAATCTTGTTGATAAAAAATCTGCTGTAATCGAAAGTACCACTAATATTCCTTTTTTAGTTTCTACTACTTCAACGCAAAATAATACTACTGTTACTCGTAATTCTTATAAATATAAAAATGTCGGTTTAAAAGTTAAGTTTTCTAATGTTATTGTAATGAAAAATCATATTGAATGTGATTTAAATATTTTTATTCAATCTATT
>JALUWO010000106.1 GCA_027019405.1 Candidatus Altimarinota bacterium
TGATAATCAAATAACAGGATTGCCTGCAGAAATATGAAATCTTACTAATTTGATATATTTAGATTTATCTGATAATCAAATAACAGGATTACCTGCAGAAATATGAAATCTTACTAATTTAACTAATTTATATTTATCTTATAATCAAATAACAGGATTGCCTGCAGAAATATGAAATCTTACTAATTTGACAGATTTAGATTTAGGCAATAATCAAATAAGTAGTTTGCCTGCAGAAATGACTGGCTTTACTAATTTGACAGATTTAGATTTATCTTATAATCAAATAAGTAGTTTACCTACAGAAATATGAAATCTTACTAATTTGACTACTTTAGATTTATCTTATAATCAATTAACAGGATTATCTGCAGAAATATGAAATCTTACTGGGTTGTCATATTTAGAGTTAGGTGGTAATCAAATAAGTAGTTTGCCTGCAGAAATGACTGGCTTGACTAATTTAATGACATTAGATTTAAGTAATAATCAATTAAGTGGAGATTTAAATTCTTATTTTGATACTAGTAATGCTTTTGATGTAACTTGAACTGTAATAGATACAGATTGAGATGGAACAGCTGATGCTGAAATGGAAATAGTATCAAATTGAGATGGAAGTCCTTTAATTATTTCACAACCTTAGATAGTTTTCTAAAAAAAAAGAGAGTTAAACTCTCTTTTTTTAAATATCTTGAAAAAAAAATAAAATAGTTATTATAATAAATATATTTTATATATTTTTCTATATTTATGACAGAAGAAAGAATGGAAGAGGAACAAAATTTTCTTGAACAAAAACAACAAATGTCGCAACAACAAGGTTGAATTTGAAATCTTGGATTTTCTGTTTGAACTTGAATACCTGAGTGAGATAATTTACCAGTAGAACCTGTTTGATGACAACAAATACCTTATTCTTGAATAAATTGAGAACCACAACAACAAGAAAAAAAGAAAATAGATATTTTTGATTTAGTTATTTTATTTTGATTAATAATCTTTATTTTTATTTTATTTTCTATTATTTATACATTTCAGTGAGATTATATTTTTTCAATAATTTGATTATTAGTTTTTATTAGTTTGTTTAAAATATTTATTGTTTCAAAACAATGAAATAATAATTTTTCAATTTTATTATGATTTTTTTTGTTTTGATTATATTTATATTTTTTAACATATTATATTAGTTTTTGGGGATTTGTTTTGCCTATGGTTTTATGAAGTTTTTTAATTATCTTTATAACATATTATAGTAATTTTAGTTTTGATTTTTGAAATAAGAAAACTATACAAAATAATATTCCTGAACAACCACAAGAAAATAATATACAAGAAGAAAATGTAGAAGAAGATTGACCAATACAATTATGAGAGGATATAACTCAAAACTATGACCAAGAATTTTCAATGGATGTAGAAGAAAATGTTTCTAATCAATTAGTTGAGAAAGTTATTGCATTACTTGCTAAGTGATATAATATCTTATTTTCACCTAATACAAGAAAAATATTTGAATTTTATACAATAGTTAAAACAGAAGAAGTTATTTATCCAGAATGATTAACTATAGATTGAGTTTGAATGTTAGATAGTTATTCTAGTACTACTGATGTAGATGAAGAAGAGGAAGATGAAAACATTGAAGATAATGAAGAAGAAGATAATAATCTTGATAATAATAATGAAAACTCTATATTAGAAGAAGAGGAAGAGGAAAGTGATGAAAATACAAATATTGAAAGTAATAGTAGTGATGATGACGATGATGAATGGGATTGGTAGTTAAATAATTTTTAATATATTTATTCTAAAATAATGACAACACAACAAAAACAAGTATTATGAAAAGTTGAGAGTTGATGACAAAACAGAAACAATAATAATAATTGAAATAAAAAACAAGCGAACACAAAAGAAAACTTATATAAACAGGTTAAAAATGGTTATGAATTTTATTCTAAACAATTACAACCTGAAGTTTTAGAATTAGAAAGTATTTCAAAACAAATAGAAAAAGTTGAAAGTATAGAAAAAATTGATTTGAAAGTTATCGAAAAAAATAAAAAAGTTATAGATAATTATGATGAAAGAATAAGACAATATCAACAATGAGTAAGTAAGTTAAAAGATATGGTTATTTTATGAAAAGAAAACTTTTGACTGTCTGATAAAGAAGAAAAAGAAATCTTAAAAAAAATTAAAGTATTAGAAGACAATATAAAAAAATATGAAAATCAAATAGAGAAAAGTAAACAAAAATTTATAGACAATTTGCAGTATAAAATAAAAAATGATTTTGAAAAAAAAGTAGATTTTTATAAATATCAGGTTGAAGTATGAAAATTAACTAAAGAACAAGCTGAAAAAGAAATTTTAAAAACTTATAATAAATATAAAAGATATTCTTTCTATTATAGAATAGATAAAACAGAAGACTGAAAAAAGAAAATAGTTTTTGAAAGACCTATAAGTTGATTTGATGATATTTTTAAAAATTTTAAAGAAAATATTAAAACAGAATTTTGAGTAAGTGTATGAAAAGAAGAACAAAAAAAGAAGTATTATGATAAGCTTTCAGATAATTATGCTTGATTATTTAAAGATAAAATAAGTCAAATTGAAAAAAGAACTTGAATGCATAATTTTAGAGATGAAAATATTCAAAATGTAGTTAAACAAGACTTAGAAAATATAGCAAGAGAAGCCTGAATACAAGAAGCTATACAAGGTATGAATAAAAACTTTGAAGTATTATGAGATATAAAAGACAATATAAATAAATGATTAGATGATTTTGTGATAGAAGAAGATAAAATGAGACACTTTTTAAGAATTATACCTTGAAGTAAACTTATTATTCATTTAATTATATGAATAAAAAAATGGTGAGCAAGAGTTGCTACAAATGT
>JALUWO010000107.1 GCA_027019405.1 Candidatus Altimarinota bacterium
CTTCTTTTGTCTTAATTTTCTTTCCTCATACTATAACTGTGAAAGATTTTTCTTTTTGTTTTTCTTTTTGTTTATTATTCTTTATATTTTAGTTTGTATTTGTATTATTAGAGCAAATATATTTAAACTTCTCAAATTCCATACAAACATCTTCTTCTCTTAATTCATCAAACTTGTCTAATGTTATACACTCAATATCTCAAATTTTATATTTTTTAAAATTTGAATAAAATATTACTTTTATTTTATTTATATCATTACAATCTTTATTCTCTTTATCAAAATTTTTTCATTTTACCTTCTTACATATTTTTTCAAAATCCTCATATTTAACTACAAAATTTCATAAACTTCTTATTTTATCATAATTATCTTCACTCAAATATACAACATCTCAAGCATTATAGTTATTATATCAAGTATGAAATATCACTTTTATTCAGTTTTTAGGTTTATTTGTTTTGGCAATATTCTCAATAGTAGGTACTAAATAAACATAATCTTTAGCTATTTCAGTACTTTTTTCTGGAATATCATTACTATCTAAATGATTTCACAGTTTTTTATCTAATACTTTAACTGTATATTTTTTTCATAAGTACTCTATACTTATACCTAGAATATTGTTCTTAGTAGTTTCTATTTTTGCATCTGGGAAAGACTTTGAAAAAATATTATCATTTATTGACACATGGATAGCACATCCATATTGATCTTCTAATACTAATATATCAATATATTCTTTTCAATTATAAAATTGTTTATGATAATATTTATCATAAGCTCATAAAAACTTTGTATTAGGTTTTTCTCCTGGTATTTTATTAATATACCAAGCATCTTTATTTTGTCAATTTTTTAGTAGAATAAATCATCCAGACAATGTTTTTAATACTTTTTTCCCTCCAGACAAATTAGGCAATCATTTGATTAATTTTAATTTTAAATCTCACCAGTGTGTATCTCCTTCAAAATATACAATACCATTATCAGTTAGTCATATAGTAGATATTCAAATTTTAAAGAAAAAAATATTTTTAATCTCAACTAAATGTAATCTATCCTCTGTTTGTTCTATTGCTTTAGGCATATATACTATATCATTATCTTTGTCCATATATCAATATATAGTATTATCAAAATCAATTGTTTTTATATTTCAGGAATATTCTTTTAAATCTGATAATAACCATTTTCAAGTATCAAGTTTAAATCATGTTATATTAACATTTCAATGTATGTGTTTTCGCATATAATCTTTAACTTTATATGACTTTTTAGCTGTAATAACATTTTGTATATTACTTGATCCATGTGAACTTTTAATTACTACCCAGTATTTAATATATTTAGCAGTAAATCATACCTCATTTTCTAAGTATTCATTATCTACAATAAATGTATTTTCTATAATACCATTAACTATTATTACAAGTTTAATTTTTATATTGTTAGAACTATCTAAGAATTTTGTTGTTGTAAATATGACATCAGTTTCTCAAAATACATCATCAGGAAATCAAATTAAATAATTTCAATTTTTATATAATACATCTCTAAAATAAAAAGGATACACTTGATTAAAATTCTCATCCAAATAGGTCTTATTATTTCTAGAACCTATCATATAAGGTACTCTAGTTGGTTTTATTAATTTACTTTTATTTCCTTCATATCTTTCAAATGGTGCTTCAAAGGTTATAGCCTTATCTCTATAGTATTCATCAAAAAAATTATCTCTTAAAACTATTCAATTATTATCAATAAATGTTTTAATTCTGATCCAATGATTTCATTTTCATGATATTAACATCAATAAATCTCATTGTGAATTTATTTCTCATTTTATTGTAGATAATCCAAAATCTTTTCAAATAATATCTCACTTTTTTATAAATTTATAATAAGTTTCTTTATTTTTTGTTCTTTTAATTGCTACAAAAGTACCCTCTTGTATCAATCACACCTTGTTTTCATATTTCAACCTGACTGTTTTATAAGTGTTATGATCTGATATAAAAACTTGTATCTCTTTTTTAAGATTATCATTATTAAATTGTTCAATATTTATATCAAAGTTTCATAGTCCTACTTTCTTTAAACCTCCATCATTAAATTTATATCATATTATAACTATTTTAGTTCCATCATGTGATATTTGGAAATTAATAAACTCAGTTAAAATATTATTAACTTTTGAAATATTAGGTTGTAATTGTGTATTATTCTCACTGTTAATATCACTAATTCATTTTAACAACCTATCTTTAGATACCTTATTAAATACTAACTTACTTACTTTTAGAAACATAATTATTTTATTTAGAAATTAAAATCATAATCTATAAAGAAAAAAACCAAGAATTAAGTTCTTGGTTTTTTAAAATGTTTCTTTTAAACTAATTTAGAATAGCTAATTTAAAATGGAATATCATCAGCTATTTCATTTTCAACATTTGCATTTGCATTTGCAGTATTTCAGTTTGAATTTCAGCCATTACCTTTATCACAGAAATTCATTTCTGAAACAATTACTTCTGTAGTATATCTTTTATTTCCAGATTGGTCTTCCCATTGCTTTGTTCTAAGTCTACCTTCTACAAATATTTTTCTTCATTTACTTAAATATTGTCACATCACATCAGCCAATTTACCAAACACAACACATCTAGTAAATTCAGTTTCTTCTATTTTTTCACCAGTTTTACTTTTATAACTTCTATTTGTAGCTAATGAAAAATTTAATACAGAATTTCAACTATTTCACATTTTTTTTACTTCTAAATCTGAAGTAATTCTACCAATTAACATTACTTTGTTTAAATCTGCCATTGTTTTTAAATTTAATTTATAAATATAATCAAAGAACTCATTTTTATACAATAGTTAAGTCAAAAGCTTGATTTGTTCTA
>JALUWO010000108.1 GCA_027019405.1 Candidatus Altimarinota bacterium
AGAATATAATACATTTACTTTAATATTGTAATAATTGTTTTTTTCTAAGACTAAATTTGGAAATAATGTTTTTAAAGAAGCATAATATGTATCACCTTTTAATTTAAAGAGTGTATTTTTTATATTACTTTTTTCATATGTTTTTATTTTCATATCTTTTTCATTCGTATTATACAACTGATTAGCATTGGTGTTTTCTAATAATGGTAATTGTTTTATTTCTATAGATACTTTTTTTATTTTGTAAAGAGAAAAATCTTTCTTTGGTAAATTGATATCCACATTAGTAAAATTTTCATCTGTTTGAAAAGCGGGTTTGCTTTTAGTCTCATTATTATTTTTAAATGTTATAAAAACATTTTTATCTGTATTTAATGAATTTATGTAAAGTAAATCTTTTTTAATCTTTTTTATATATAGTTTATAAAATAAAGAACCTATAATGTTTTGAACAAATGGGTCTATTGATTTTAAAGATTTTATATGTTCATTTTTTTGTTGATTTGTTGTATAATCAACATAATCTTTTGAATAATTATAAAAAGCATTTATGAATTGCAAAATATCTTTTGCTTTTTGTGCTTCAGTCTTACCTTTATCTAATTTATACAATGTTTTAATTTCATCTCTTAATCCTAAAATTTTCTCTATATAAATATATGCATAAGTCCGTCTTGGGGTATCATCTGTTTCATAATTATAATAAATCAATCCTCCATATAAAGATAGTGGATCATTAGTAAAATTTGTTTTATCAGTAAATAACAAATGCCCATTGGAAATACAATAATTTTCACCATTATTAAACGGATTGCCATTTATATCAAAACTCGGTTTTAAACAAAAATCAATTTTACCATTTGAATGAATAAGGGAAAGATTATTATCTGTATATTCTTCTTCTGAAAAAAACATCCATTTAGTAAAATCTTTATCAAAATTTGCTATATCTGATGGAAATTCCTTCTTTCTGATTATATTGCTTGCAAAATTTAAACCACTAAAAGCTGCATGAGGAAGTGTAGCTATTTTATACAATGGTTCAAAAAAGCTTATTGTATTATTTATTACAAATCCTCTCAAAATTTTTTTTATTTTATCCAATGATGTTGGAAGTGTAATTCCCTGAACTTTGTATAAATTATCAATTGCATCAAACTCTTCTATTGATTTTTTACTATAAGTTTGCAATAACTCTATTTTATGAGGAAAACTTAATCTATCATATTTTACAGATAATTTAGGATTTAAATATATGTCAGTAAAACTTTTTAATATATCTTTTATGTTAGCATCATAGTCATTAATGTAGCTTATGCCATTATTAATATTCTCCGCTGCTAATAAAACATCCCAATATGTATGTGTGGTATCCACTTTTGTATTAAAAAATTTTTTTATTGATTCTTGATTATCATTATTATTTAAATAATCTTCTATACTTTGTTTTGTTTTCTCATCTAAATTTGTATATGCTAAATATTTAGCATATTTAAAAATATCTCTTAATTTAGGCATATCATTTTCTGAAAATATGCTATAAAAATGTTCTTTTATTTTAAAAGTAGTAAAATGATTTGTTGAAAATGTAATTGTATGGTTTGTGTAATTTATGTCATCAATTTTTACCAAATCACTTGTTCCATCTTTTGAAAACCTTAAAACCTTTATTTTTCTCGGATCACTTATAACATTTGGATCATATTTCAATGTTATTTTTAAAGGTTTTTGGAAAGTCAATCCAGAAGGCTCAAATTGAAACTCTTCATATGTATCATTAGATTTTTTAACAATTTTTGTCATAGAAATTTTAGTGGAAGGAGGAATAGAGTTTTTTGGAATATTTAAGGTAACATCTTTAGTTAAACTAATGGTAGTATTATTATCATTTCGTGCAACTATAAAAGATATTGGAGAATATTTTTTATAAAAATTAACTATCATATTATCTTGAAATATAGTTTTATTATCATCAGTATTTATAATATTTACTGATATGTTCTTATTGCCGGCTATATCAGAAGTAATATTTATTTCATTTTTATTTTTATATACATTACTATCAACAATCCATAAAACTTGGTATTTTTTTAAATCTACAGTTGGTTCTATTCTTAATTCTATAGAATTATTTATTTCTGCTGATTTTTTATTTACAATGAGTTTTATATTATGAAAATAATTTTTATATTGTCCTATATTAATATCCTTTTTTATAAAATTTATAGTATTTAGAGGTATTTTTTCACCAATAATATTAGCAAAATTTTTAAACTCATTCTGAATAGATTTATTAAAATCCATTTGATATATTTTTTTATTATTAATCAGACCAAAATAATTTTTAACTTTTTCTTCTGCATTAGTTAAATTATTATCATCTTTATATAAACTATATTCTAACTGCGTGAGAGGATTTATATTGATTTTTAACTTTTTGACTGAATTATTTGAAATTTTAAAACAAGAATTCATACTAATATTTATATCAGTAGATTCAGCCTTAAGACAATAAATTTTTTTATTTAATAAATTAGCTTTTACACTAAAATATCCATTACTATCAGTAGCATTTTCCTTTGTCAAAAGAAGTGTTCCGTTGGGATCATAAACTTTAATGGTTGCACCAACTATCGGATCATCAATAACATATCCACCGATAGTTTTATTGCTAGATGTTGTTGTGTTTTTGTTAGATGAACTACTTCCACAACCAATAAAAATTAACGCTATGGTTAAAAAAATAAACTTTTTCATTTTTTCTCCTTTTAAATTAAATTCTCAACTTTCGCACATACATCCCAATAAATCCACAAACTTAAGTTGAGTATTAAAGCCCATAAATAGGCACTTTTAGATATAATTATGTTCCACAACATCATTATAAAAGGCTAAATTTATG
>JALUWO010000109.1 GCA_027019405.1 Candidatus Altimarinota bacterium
CATAAAGGAAAAAATATATATTGAAGCTCTCAAGAGTGCTTATCAAAAAGTTGAAGAATTACAGGTTGCTTAGTATTGTAGCACTTTTAGAAATTTTGAAATTCTTTTTATCGTAACATCAGTTATTCATTAGATTTTTTCTAATTATTGATACTTTTAAAAATTATTGTAGTTATTTGTGGATTATATCTATGCCTACTCTACTTAAGGATTTTTACAATAAAAGATTGTCTGCATTTTTTGTATTTTAAAAATACAAAAAGGTAATGCTGTTTACAACCTTTAAAAATTCCCTTTTCGATAGTCGTTGGACACATCTCATATATCTAAAAGATACTTAGAGATTTTGCTGCGGATTGTCTTTATCTCTATTGTTTTTACCACTCCGTATAGCGTTACCTATACTGCTACCACTTATATTTCTATAAATGTGCGGTAAATAGAGCCTAAAGTAGCATAAGCTACTGCATGTGCCAAGTACATCACATGCACTGCCAGACTTCTTAATAAGTCTGCTTTCCCGCAATTAGAGGGGAATAGGCTATTAGGTTAACCTAAAGTTACCTAAAAAAAGTTTAACCTCTGTCCCTATGAACATTCATATGACGGAGTCGCTTATAAAGTTATAAGCAAAATCAGTTCAAAGACTGATTAATGATGATAATAATTATCATACATTTTTAAATAATAAAAACATATTATAACATATTTTTTATTATTTGTAAAAATCTTAGACAAAATTGTTGTAGTTATATTTTTCAGATTAAGAATTAATTGGATTATCAGGCAATATTATTCCACTATCAGTTGCATTTTTTCCAGAAAATCCTCTAATATCCTTGACATTTTCTGATTTTGTGGTAGAATTAGGTATATTTTTATTAAAGCCTTTTTATAAAGAACACCTTAAAAAGTAAGGAAATTTAGAAAAAACAATATTTTATTAGCAATAAATTTTAAAATAACAAAATCAAGAGAATTTCTCTTGATTTTGTTTGATTTTGAAAGTACTTTTTAAAAGTCAATAATATAAATTTTGACCAAAGTATTTTTATAATCAAACACTATGTTTGGTTTAACAAATTAGTAATAGCTATTTTTATAATTGCTATTATGGGTGATTCAAATACTAACTTGAGATCTTTAACATTTTACTGTTTATGACTTAGCGAATACACGATTTGGATTGTAAGGTACATTATACTTTACAATGGCATATATGATTGTTGCTAGTTTACTAGATACTGCAATTATAGCTTTTTTGTTAGACTTGCCTTGTGATTTTTTAGTATCATATAGCTGTTTTAATTGCGAATTATGAATCAAGCAACTAACAGATGCCATGTATAGTGCATGTTTAGCCACAGATGAACCTCTTTTGCTAAGATGACCTATGCTTTTAGAATTACCAGAGCTGTTTTCAGTTGGGAATAATCCTAGATAGCCTATAAATTTAGTTGGATTTGGAAATCTTTTTAAATCTCCACATTCACTAATAATGGCTGCTATTATTTTATATGCAACACCAGGTATAGATTTGAGATTAGCTATAAGAGTATTTATCTCTTGTTTTACCTCATTATCTTCATTTGATGTATCAGAAGTATCATATTTTTCAAGCAATGCAAGTATCTCTTGCTCTAAGGTATCTATCTCTTCAAGATAGAGTTTTAAAAGTCGTATAGAGCTTCTAATAGCAATAGCACGAGCATCTTTAGCTTTACCAGAATATACAGATACTTTAGATAATTCTAATAACCTTAAAGCTTTTTCATTATTGAGGCTATTGCCTTGAATATGTCTAAATACTTTTATTATTCTATCTACGCTACTATTTTTATAGTGTTGTGCAGTAGGGTATTTATCAAGTAGTGCTAAACCAACTTTTGTAAATGGATTAGTAAAATCTTCAAACTCTGGAAATGTAACTGCAAGATTGGTTAAGATTCTTTTTTTGACATCTTTCATATCAAGCATAATACTATTTCTATTGCGATATAAAGTTCTTAGTCCTTGATGTTCATCATCTGTTATATAACCTGAACTAATATCTATCTTCTTTAAGAAATAGTGCTATCATATATGAGTCTATATTGTCATTTTTAACTTTTTTCATAGTCCTTTGTTCTCTGTAGTTTTTGGTTTGATATGGATTTAATAGTTTAACATTATATCCCTGAACTTTTAGAAACTCTAAAAGATTTTTACCATATATTCCAGTAGCTTCAAGACCTATAATAAAGTCAGATTTATTTATTGAAATTTTATTCAATCTTTCAATTAAAAACTGATAACCATTAGCACTATTGATAACCCTAAATGCCTTTTTGTAGTATTTAGCCTCATTATCATCAATGATAGTTACAACATGGAAATCCTTTGCAATATCGATACCTACATAATTCATCTTTGTAATCCTTTTTTCGTGTAATCTTTAGTTGTCTATAATAATCTATCCAAAGGATAGATTATTATTAGAATTCACAGCCTCGTTAATCTATATGTAATAAGTGCTAAATAACAGCTACGCTCACAGCTTTTAAATAAGTGATTAACAACTAAAGATATCAACTGGCTTAACTGATGAAGTATTTAAAAAATATACTCAAATATTTCTAAACCCGCAAGGAGAAAGATGTTGTTTTATCTAAAGTCATAAACTGTAAAAAATTAAAGATTTGAAGCTAGTACTTCAATCTTAATAGAATAGTATTTTTTAGATAAATTTTTGTAAAAAAAGTTTAAAAAAGAAATATTTATTCATAAAGAAATTATACAAGTCAACTATTATGAAAACAGGAGAGAACTTAACCAAAAAAACTAATTAAAGTGTTTCAGTTTGGAACACTTTAATAGCTAGATTTAATCATATACTAACTCCTTGAGTTTGGTAATTTGAT
>JALUWO010000110.1 GCA_027019405.1 Candidatus Altimarinota bacterium
TCAATCATTCTTTCTTGAAGATGCTCTAAATTTACCTTTACTCCTCTTTTTATATACCACTCAAAGTCATACCAGTCTCTTCCTTTGACTCTTGTTTTCCAATTTCTAAACAATAGTGCATGTAGTTTTCCAGCATATAGACTTGGTAATGTCATAGCTATAACATTAAATGTCATTGGCATAAGCAGTGTATGTACTTGGGTTTGAAACTTTAAAGGTGGATTTATATCGATTTCAAGCTTGATTTTGATCTTTTTACCGCTGTGTATGCCATCTAATATATTGGAAAGATTGTCTGTTTTTATATTTAGAGTATATATGGAGGTATTATTTTTTAAAAAAGCAGATTCTATATTGCCCTTTTGGGATTTTGATTTTTTAGTGAGTGTCATCTTTATACCAAGTGATTCAAACTCGTCTATGATGTAAGAGAAATAATCTTCTATATTAAAAGTAGGATCTTTTTCCAAAAGAGAAAAGTCAAGATCTTCTGAAAATCTATCTAGTCCATGAATGATCCGCAGTGCCGTGCCGCCATAAAAAGCAGCTTTTTGAAAAAAGCCACCACGATACAATCCTAAAAGAGTTATCTCTTGATATATCTCTTTTAGGGCATTGATTAGCTCATCTTCACTTTTTATCTCATATTTTAAAAGCATTTGTTCTATTATATTCATTTGAGTATATCATCCTTTAACACTTTATATAAAAATTCTACTCTTTTTGATTTTGAGATTAGGGCATATTGCCTAATAATATCCAAATCAATATCATCTAATTCATCAGTATCAATCCTCAAATCTTCTTCTAAAAATACCCGCATTGCTTTTTTGGAAGCTATTTTTGTACCCATTATGGCAAATACTTTATCGCATAATGCTTTTTCTTTTGAAGCTATCATAAAATTACCCTGTTTTGATGATACTATCTTCACTCCCAATGCAAAAAGTTTTTTATCAATATGTCGGTAGCTAAATACACCATAGGATGTAGAAAAACTTTTGCTTCTTTTGGTTGTTGCAGATGTTATCTCTTCTACCCTCTCAGGTATAAGGTTATAGTAACTTAGTGCATATTCATAAGAAATATATGAAGGTCCAAGCAAATTATTTGCTATAATCTCTTTAGATACAAGAGTTTCTACATAAGGAGAGTTATAGACATAGAGTCCTTTTTTTAGGGATGTTAAAAGCCCTTGTTTTTTCATATATTTTATTTTATCATTGATATACTTATAGCCATTCTTAGAAAGTAGATTTTTAATAGTTGCATAATCAACAAGAGGATATTTTTGCAGAGTTTTTTCAATAGTTACATTCAAGATATTTCCTTATTGATATAAAAATAGGAATTATTTCTATTTTATGTGCAATATTGTATATATTTTTAGATTAAATATAGATTAAAGATGAAGCTTTGGTTTGTATTTTTATGCTACTAATTTTATATCATTTTTTATTTCTACTAAAAAGTAATAACAAAGTTTTTTGATGATATTTAAAAAATATTATAAAACTAAAAAATAAAAATGGTTAAATTAATAATAGACAAAATATGTCCATAAAACTGTCCGAATTTATCAATTTTATGTGATACTTCGTTGGAAATATTTTCTATAATACTCAATGTTGATACAGATTGAACGTTACCCTCAAAAACTCAACTACTTAAATAATCTAAAACCTCTTGATGATATTTTTCCATATATTCTTCTGGCGATTCTTTTTATAATTGGATCTGCACTTTTTGTTTTGATACTTTTTTCTACTGCTTTATAATCCCCCATATATTTGGCTATTTTATATAGTATGCTTCTAATTTTTCCCATCAAATTTCTCCTCTGTATTGTATTTTAGTATTAGAAGTTATTTCAATTTCTGAGAGGTGGTAGATATACATTTTTATACCTTTTTTGTAATTATTATATTTTTTAGCTGATATATTATGATTTCATAATATCTTCTATAGACATTTTTTTTGACGGTGATGGTGCGGAAATAAATATTCTTAATATCTTGCCAAGAAAACCTTGAGATCTTAATTTTTTTGCTTTATCAGGAGTAGCATAATATGATGCCCACTCTTTAGCTTCTTCTACGGTAAAATTATTATCTCTCCACTCTTTTGCTTCACTTGGCTTGAAATGACTATCTTTCCACTTTTGAGCTTCTCTTGGTTCAAATCCACCATCTCTCCATCTCTTTATTACTTTTATGTTAAAATCTTTATTTATCCAATCAAATACATTTTTAAATGATATATCTTCTTGTTTTATCTTTTTTATTAAGTGTTGCAAAGATAAAATATCCATATCCCATAGTTTTATAGTTCTATCACTACTAGCAGAAGCCAATATTTTTCCATCTGGACTAAAAGATATAGAATTAACATTGTTGATATGCCCTTTAAGGGTGGCAAATGGTTTGTATTCTAAAACTATCTGTTTCCACCTTTTCAACTCTTCAAATGAAAGGTTTTCTTTTATAGCAAATATAATATCGTTGATATTAAATCCAGCTTTTTTATACTCAAAATAGTTTTTTTCTATTAATTCTTTAGAGGTAAAGTTATTTTCTTTTAATATTTTTGCTTCTTCTAATGTAAACCCACTATCTCTCCACCTTTGTGCTTCATTTTCTGCAAACTTTTTACTTTTCCATTCTATAGTATCTTTTACCGAAAAACCATTATTTTTCCATAAAAGTGCTCTTTCAATATCAAATCCACTATCCTTCCACTCTTTAGCAGCTTTCGGCTCAAACCCACTATCTCTCCACTCTTTAGCATCTTTTAAAAAACCTTGTTCATACCATTTGTATGCCTCTTTAGCTGAGAAATCTATAGATATAAACTCTATAGCA
>JALUWO010000111.1 GCA_027019405.1 Candidatus Altimarinota bacterium
TATAAATAAATTAAATGCTGATTTACTTATGGAGAAATATAGTAAGATAGTATAAAACTAAAGGATGGAGCTTATCCGTCTTTTTTTATAATAAAAAGAAATTGATTTAATTATATAATTCCTTATTATAAAGGAAAGTTTTAATTGATAATTCCTTTATAATATGTTTAAGAAAGAAATATTGGAAAATCAAAAGAAAATATTAAATGTTGATTTAATAGAAAGAAATTTTGATATAAAAGAATTAACTGATGTTTTTAAATTAAATAAAATTATTGCATTGATTGGTTCTAGAAGAGCAGGAAAGACTTTTTTAACTTTTCAAATAGTCAAAGAGTTAATTGAGAAAAATAAATTATCTATTGAGAATATAGTTTATATTGATTTTTCTTGAGTTTTAGATAAAGATATTGATCTAAATTATGTAGAAGAAGAATATTTTTCATTATTTCCTGATAAAAAGCCATTTTTTATTTTTGATGAGATTCAAGAATTAGAAAACTTTCCTGAAAAATTGATAAGATTGTTAAATAAATGATATAAAATTATAATTACTTGATCTAATGCTCATCTTTTGAGTAAAGAAATATCTACTATATTGAGATGAAAAGTTTATGCTAAGGAGGTTTTTCCATTAGATTTTAGAGAGTATTTAAGATTTAATAATATTTGATATACTAAAAATGATTTAATATTAAATAAACCAAAATATAAACATGAATTTGAAAAGTTTTTGAAATGGTGATGATTTCCTGAAATAGTTTTAACTAATAATGAAATAGTAAAAGAAAATATTTTAAAAACATATCTGGATATAATGATATACAAGGATTTACAAGATAGATATAATATTAAAAATGATTATGTTTTAAGGTTTTTTATAAAAAGAGTTTTATCTACTTTTGGTAAAGAATTAAATATAAATAAGATTTATAATGAACTTAAAAGTAATAATATTAAGATTTCAAAAGATACTTTGTATAATTTTTATGAATATTTGGGTGATATTTATCTGATATCAAATTTAAATAATTATTGGGCACAGATAAAATGATTAAAAAAAACTTATTTAATAGATGTTTCTTTTGCTAATTTTGTTTGAAATGATGATTTATGAAAGAGATTTGAAAACTTTGTTTATTTGGAGTTAAAAAAGAAATATTCTGAAGTATTTTTTCTTCATAAAATTTATGAGATAGATTTTTATATTCCTTGAGAAAATAAGTATATTCAGGTAGTTTATAATTTAAATTATGAAAATGTAGAAAGAGAAACAAAAAATCTTATCAAACAAGGGTGAGAAAGAATATTATTATATTTTGAAAAAGAAGAGAGCTTAAAGATAGATAATACTATTAAACTTTTAAATTTTAGTGAGTTTATATTTGATTAGTGAGTTATTTAACGGATGGGCTTATCCGTTTTTTTTTATATTGTATTTTTGTATTGTATTTTTGTATGAAAACTATAGTATGCTAGTATTGTTTTGGTAATTTTATTTAAATTTACTTTGAAAATATGTTTAAGATAAAGCAAGCAAGCAAGCAAGCAAGCAAGCAAGCAAGCATTATTACTTAAAAATAAATTTTTTAGACAATGTTTTTTTAGTCTCACAAAAAGTGGGATTTTTTTGTTATGCTAAAGCAATTATAAGCTTAGAGGTTTTGCTCCTCTAGCTTGTTTAACTTAAAATTACTTTTTTACTTTATTCAATAAAATTATAAAAATGAAAAAATTATTGTTATCGTTTGTTGTGTTATTTAGTTCTATTTGTTGATTTTCTTTTGCTATGTGAGGTTCTACAACAATAGTTACTACTACTCAAAGTGCTTGATGATGAGGTGGTTGAGGTTGAGCTAGTTGGTTATATTCTTCTACTACAAAGTATTATTCTTGAACTTGAAAAATTGTAATTCCTGCTTGAGAAACAAAAGTAATATCTTTTCCTCAGGAATTATCAGAAATAAATTTTTCTAAGTCTAGTGATTTTACAATAATGACTTTGGAATGATGAGAATGGAAAAGTTTGGATAATAAATTGGAAAATTATAAACCACTTGTAGGTTATTGGGTTTATAATGCAAGATGAGATGATTTGGTAATAACTTACAAGGTGAAACCAAATGTTTCTTGAGCTAATAAACTTTTACAAAGGAAATTGTATCCAGGTTGGAATTTGATTTGAATATCACAACCAGGAGTAAATAAGTCTTACTATAAATCTTCTGCTTTGGGCAACTTACAATTTGGACAGGCTATAGATTTTTCTAATTCTAAATTTACATCTACAAAAGATGAAACTTACAATTCAAATTTTACTGTAAAATCTTATATAAATGGATTTGATATGTGGGAATGACTTGGTTATGGTGTGTTTTTGTCTTACAATTCATATTTACCTTGAGTTCAAGATGAAACTACTTCTACAGGTGCAGTAAAAGTTCTGGAAACAACTTATACAAATACTAATCCAATTCCACCACATAACGGTTGAAATACTTATACATGTTCAAAATTTGTAAATACTTATAATATAAAAACTCAAATTTTAGATAATGGTGAGCATAAGTATTACTATCCAAATTCTCAACAAAATGAGTTGATAAAAATAAAATATATTTTATCTGGAGATAGAACAAATGGTTTTAGTGGATTAAATTTTAATAAAGTAGCTTTCTATTTGACAGATTTATCAACTGATGAAAAAAATGCAATTACTGGTATAAAATTGTATTTATCTGGAAATGTAATAGGAACTTGAGTTATAAATGAAAACAATAAAATAGTTTTTTCAGGCTTAAATTATGTGATACCTTATGATAGTACTTGAATAGTTTTAAGTTTAAAA
>JALUWO010000112.1 GCA_027019405.1 Candidatus Altimarinota bacterium
ATCCAATTTTTCTTGTAATTCTTCCACAGAAAAATTAGAGATGAAAATAGTTTTTAAATTATGTTTTAGTCTATAATCAAAAATACTTTTTAGTAAGGGGTAAAAAGCCTTAGTTATTTCAACTGTCCCTAAATCATCATAAATTAAGACTCTTGCTCTCATAACTATTTCAAGTAGATAATCTCTTACATCACAAGTTTTTTCTTCGTGATTTCTTTTCTTGAGATTATTACTTTTAAATTCAAAATATAACTGGCTTTCATCAATATAAAAAGCATCAAGCCAGTATTTTCTGCCTTGAATTAATAAATTTTCTACTAAAAATGTCTTTCAAATTCAAGGTTTTCATACTAAAATCAAGTTTTTATTTTCTGATTTTAGTATGAAAGGAAACAAAATTTTATCAAGAAAAGCTTTGTTTTCCTGATTTACAATTTTTTTATAAGAGTTTCTTATTAAATCTTGATAAGAAACTTCTTTTATTTTTTTTTCTTTATTTTTAGATTTTCAAAGTTTTTTTCAAAGTGTTTTAAACTCTTCTATTTTTTTTTGAAAATCTAAATCTTTATTTTTTTCTGTCATTATTTTTAATATTTTATAAAATTATAAATTATGCTAATATATTGCTTAAATGGAAAACAATATATAACAATCAAAATAAAAAACAAAAAATCACAGCTAATACTCATATAATTAACATAATCATATAAGTATAATACATAATAAATTGACAAACATTATACAACTTATTATTATCAGTTTGAACTGCATAATCCATTAAGAAATATGCAGAAATATTTCATAAAGTGATAAATAAGATTGCAAAAATTAACATAAGAAACATTTTTTATTTTTATTTAAAATCTAAAGTATCTTTATTATATTTTTATTTTTTATTTTGTCAAGAGATTTTAAAAAATAATCATTTATAAATAAAAAACTAACTTAATAATAATAAATAAGTTAGTTTGTCAATACTAAATATTTTGAAAATATACATCAATTCAATATTCTTTAGATATTTTATAAATTTTCATTATTTGTCTAGTAGATAAATCTCTACTATCAAAAATTAATGATTTGTTATATTCTTTCATATTTACAAATAATATTTCTAATTTATTTATATTTTGACTTAAATAATCACTTAAAGTAAAATCAATTAAAAATATTTGAATAGGATATTTAAAAAACTTTCTTATTTGATTTATAATTATTTTATTAGTACTATCTTTCTTAAA
This sequence comes from Candidatus Altimarinota bacterium, assembly GCA_027019405.1. Classification (GTDB taxonomy): domain Bacteria; phylum Patescibacteriota; class Gracilibacteria; order BD1-5; family UBA6164; genus JALUWO01. The sequence goes on from JALUWO010000112.1 coordinate 1,242, forward strand.
TAAATCTTCTTTTGATAATAAATATGTAAAACTCATTCTATTTGTTTTAAATTTTATTTTTTTATTAAATTCTTCTATTTTTTCATTACTACAATTAATTATCACTTTTTTTGTTTTTTCTTTGTATTCTTTAAGTGTTTTAAATAAATTAGGATAATCTTTTAATTCTAAATCTAAATTTTCAAGAATTATTAAATCATTATAATTTAATTTATTTGCTATTTCTGTATTTACTTTTTCTAAATCATCATTTAATAACAAAAAAAACAAACTTTCTCATATTCTTTTCTTATATCATTTTATTTTTCAAGTTTGTTCATTTTGTTTTATAATTATTTGATAAATATTTTCTTCTAAAACAAATTTCTCATCTTGCATATCAAAATAATTTTATATATTAAAATAAAGTTTTTTCCCCAGATAATTTTGCCTTCATCTGTTCAGGAGTTAATATCTTCTTTTTTTCTTGATTAACTACATTTTTTATTTCTTCTTCTTCTTTTATTTCTATTTTTTCGTCATAAAATAATCTAAAAAAATCACTTTCTAAACTCTTAAATCATAACTGTTTTAAATCTTCAAATTCTTTATCTATACTATAAACATCAGCTGTTATTATATCAACTAAACCATATTCATATTGTTTTTTTCATTTAACTATAATATATTTTTTTTGTAATTCAATTATTTTATTATATAAATCAGATTTTAATTTAATTGTTTTCATTTTCCTCTTGTTGTTCATTATTAGATAAATCTAAATCATTATAAGAATATATATTTTGTTCTGCAATATCATTTGCATATAAAATACTACTTCATCATCAAGACATTGTTATTATTGTGTATGTGAAACTTATTTCTTGCATATTTCAAACAAAAGATTTTGAAGTTTTTTTTATAAATCATTTATATCATATAACAACTCAATTATTTATTGCATTATTTAAACCAGTATCATTATCAAAATATAATACAGGAGTTCAAATTTCATACTTTGGTTTATTAAATCTTCTGAAATTATATTCATCTGTTTCTTTAACTTTAATAAGTTTTTTAAAAAATATATCTCTATAATTAAAAAGCAAGAGTACCACCACTTAGTATAAGTGGTGGGTGAATTGCTTGTATCTTATCATAAGTATTTTTATTAAAAATTAACTTGATTTTTATATGAGCATTATTATTATACCTGTAATAATAATTTTATCAAGATAAAAACAAGCTTAAAATGTCTAATAAAGTATTGACTACATTAAAAGTAAGACATAGGTTTGCAAGAAGTAATAAATGAAAGCTTCTTAAAAAGGCTTGTTTTTTGATGTCTAAGGCTTCTAATAGTCTTGCTAATCAAGCTCTTTATGAAATTAAACAACACTACAATAAAACTTGAGAGTTTATTAAATTTTGAGAACTTGATAAACTAATCAGAGATAGTAAGGAACTTGATAATATGAAAGAACCTTATAATAAGAATTACAAAAGTCTTATTGCTAATTCTGCTCAATGGACTATCAAAACAATATACAATGAATACAAATCATACTTTGCCTTGTTAAAGAAAAAGAAAGCTTGAAAGTATG
>JALUWO010000113.1 GCA_027019405.1 Candidatus Altimarinota bacterium
TGGGCTATTTTTTAAAGATATTTCTACTTTTACAAAATATCCCAAAAAAGATGAGATATTTGTAAAAAATCAGCTAAAAAACTTAGCTAAATCAGGGACGAATTGGACTAAGTTCACAGTCTCTACGATTTGTTAGACTCTCCTAACTTATTTAATATCTCAACTAAAATATGAACTCTTGTTGATGGGTTATTTTGTTCAGGATTATGAGAATTACCGTAGGAAATTAAAAGATTTTTAGCATTTATAATTGCTGTTTCTTGTTTATCTAGCAAAGTTTCAAAAATCATTTTAGTATAGTTGTTTTCTTTGATATTGTTTTTGTTTAGTTTCGCAAACTTATATGGTTCAATTTTTTTTAATTCTTCAATAACTTTTTTAATAATATCATCTCTTGAAATAGCAGTATCTCTATAATTAAAATGTAATAGATACCATAGTTCAAAAGAATCATTACTGTAAGCAACTTCAATATTTAAATCTTTTCTTTTTCTTTTTGCATTTCTTAGAGCATTATTAAAATCTTCTGCTGTATGTCCACCACCATTTGTTCTTTCTATATCTCTGTCTATTACAATCCATTTATGCTCAAAATCTGTATATTTTTTATTATTTTTATCTGAATAATTTTTTAAATTTTCCAAAACACCCGTTGGATGTGTTTTTCCACTATGAGGAACAATGATAAAAGAATCTTGAGTGATTTTTTTATCATCAATAAGCTTATCAATAATTTTTTGAAAATATGTTGGTGATGATACACTATCTTCACATGCTATAATAATATCTGGAACAGTAATTTTATCATTTATTTTTCTTTGAAAATCTTTTTTTTCTAATTCTTTCTTTTTATTATGCAGTTTATCTCCACCTCTTCTTCTAGCCATGACTATTCCTAAAACTCAAATTTTCCAAGATATGGAATTGCACCATATTTACCATGTATATATTGTTTTTCAAAGTCTTCATTTTTTCTTACATTTTTAAATTGCGACAATGAGTACAAATCAGTTGAACCATATTTATTTTTTTCACTTAACCAAATTTGATCTCTTCTAAATATTGTTTTCTTCAATAGATTTGTATCATGTGTAGCAAAAATTAATTGAGCATTATTTTTATTTATATTTTCATCATGAAAAAGTTTAATTAAATGTTGTGTTAAAACAGGGTGTAAACTTGCATCTAGTTCATCAATAATCAAAACTTTTCCATTTTTTAAAGTATCTAAAATTGGTGCTGACATAGCAAAAAACTTTCTAGTACCTTTTGACTCTTCTTTTTCTAATTCAAAGATGACATTGTCTACAGCATTTCCATCACTATCAAATTTTTGATGCAATGTATTTAAGGTTATTGACTTAAAACCTCCTTCTTTAACCATTTCGTCTTTTAAAAATTCAGGTAATTGTAATTTTTCAATAACTTCTAATGGTACGTCTTCCTCTTCAACTTGAATATCATCAATACCAATATCAGCTGTTTTTACAAGCTCTATAATTTTATCTTTAAACTCTTCATTCTCCATTTTTTTCATTGTAAAATTAATATATCCAGTATGATCCATACCATCAATCATATTAAATTGATTAAACCAATTTAAAATACTTTTTGAAATAACTCCATCTTTTTCATTGTCACATTTCCAAAGAAAAAGTTGATTTGGAGAAATATTAATTTTTTCATCTTTTTTATCAAAAAATCTATAGCCTTCTACAAATTTATTTGGATTAATATATTCTTTTTCTTCTATATCTCTATAAAATAATTTAGCTTCTTTCCCTTTTTCATCAGAATATAACCATTCTGAATAAACTAATTCATTATCAATCTCAAAACCATATCTATATTTAATATTTTCAATAAAACATACAATTTCAAAGCTACTTGAAGCTTTTTCAGTTTCAGTAGATAACCTAAAAGGTTCATGTGGAAGCTTATCTGTCGATTGAATAACTTTGTATTTATTTAATACAAATTTACTCATAAATGCCATTGCTCTTAAGAAATTACTTTTACCACTAGCATTAGCACCATATAAGATAGCACTTCTGAGTAGATTGTATTTTCTTTTTTTAAAACAATTACCTTCATCTTTTGAAGATGCAAGCATACTAAATTTAATGGTATCTTTAATTGATTTAAAATTATTTACTGTAAATTCTACTAGCATTATGTATCCAAGTTATTAATTTTCAACTATTTTAACATAATAAACTTTATTTTTGCATAAATTATACAAAATAAACCAATAAAATAAGAGATAGTCTAACTATTTATTCAACAAACACTTTATATCTTTAATGCTGTATACAATAAATAACTATCATTCAAATGTTCTGTTAATTTTTATAATTTTACCTAAAAATAGGGCTTAAGTCAATTTTAATATTTATAAAATAAAAATTAACTCTTTAAGCTTAAGAAAAAAGTGTGCTTTTAATACTTTTTTAGTCGTTATTTGAACATTTTATCTGTTATTTGTCATATACAGTATTAAATGTACAATCTGTTCCTATTGATAATTCAATGATTTAAGTTTTCTAAGGCACTAAGGCGTTTATTTGTTGTGATTTTGCACAGTTGAGGGAATAGTGTTTCCACTTGCTTGCATGCCTAGTGCTTCGGAGTGTTTTTTATAGTGTTTTCGAACTTCTGTTGCTAGTTTTTCTTTTGTTGGAATGTCTATGACCCCATCATCATTCACTGCGTTTACAAGAGCTCTCACGAGTTCATCTTGTGGTTTTTCTACTTTTTCTATCCACGATTTTAAAAGCTCTTTGTTAATGTGCGAAGGCAGAGAACCCATAATGCC
>JALUWO010000114.1 GCA_027019405.1 Candidatus Altimarinota bacterium
TAAGGAATTTTTGATTTTTTTAATTTAAAAGAGGGGAAAATATGGTGTTTTCTCCACTCCGTTACGAAAACGGATTTTGATTGGAAAAATGTAATAAAATTTATATACTAAAGATAGTTTTAATTTATCAAAGAAAAATTTTATGAAAAAAAACAAGAAAAGTAATAGAATAAAAGTAGCAACTGTTTTTAGTGGAATAGGCGCCTTTGAACATGCACTTGATAGAATGAATATTGAACATGATATTATTTTTGCTTGTGATATTGATAAATTTGCAAAGCAAACATATTTTGCCAATTATAATATTAAAGAAGAAAATTGGTATAATGATATTACAAATATTGATGGTTCTAAGTATAAAAATAAGATTGATATTATAGTTGGAGGAAGCCCCTGTCAATCTTTTTCTATGGTTGGAAAAAGAAAAGGATTAGAAGATCCTAGAGGCGATTTAATTTTTCAATATATGAAAATAATTAAAGAGTCTGAACCAAAAGTTTTTATCTTTGAAAATGTTAAAGGTTTATTAAGTCATGATAAAGGGAAGACATGGAAACATATTGAAAAAGAATTTAAAAAACTTGATTATAATATAAAATATCAGGTTTTTAATGCTAAAGATTATGGTATTCCTCAAAATAGAGAAAGGCTATTTTTGGTTGGATTTAAAAATAAAAATAATAGTTTTGAATTCCCTAAGCCTGTTAAGTTGGAAATTACAATGCAAGATTTATTGGAAGATAATCCAAATTCTAAATATTATTTAGGAGAAAAAGGAGTAAATTTTGTAACTAAAGAAAAAAATATAAAAAAAAGATACACACAAATAAATGGAGATATAGCATTGTGTCAAAAAGCAAATCAACAATTTAATTGGCATGGAGATTTTGTTTTAGAAAAACCAAAAAAAGATGTAGAAGAAAAGTATTATCTATCAGAAAAAACAAAAAAATATGTTTTGAATACAGGAACTAAAAATTTTTATTCTAAACCTAAAACAGATTTAGAGGTAGCAAGACCTTTATTACAAAGTATGCATAAAATGCATAGAGCTGGAGTAGATAATTATATTACAAAAGGTGAAAAAATTAGAAAACTGACACCAAGAGAATGTCATAGGCTAATGGGGTTTTCTGATAATTTTAAAATAGTTGTTAGTGATACACAAGCTTATAGACAGGCAGGGAATAGTATTGTTGTTCCTATTTTAATAAAAATTATGGAAAATATTTTACCTGAATTATAAAAGATTATGAATATGAAAATAAATATTAATGGAATTGATTATGAGGTAATCGATGCAAAGGAAAAAATAACTGTTCCTGATTGTTGGGTATTGAAAAACAAAATCGGCGAAGGTCATGGAGAAGCAAAATTCTATATAGGAAATAAAAGTGATGAACTTTTTAATTTTTTTGATGATTTTTCAAGAGAAAATTTTGTTTTAAAAAATGATTTGTTGGAGTATTTAGACGAGGTTAAAGGAGAATATAAAAATCCTGAGCAACCATATAAAAATAAAGAGAAACTACTTACATTTTGGGATAAATATATACAAGAACTAAATTCTTTTGATAATATAATAACTTTTTCTATTCAATATCAAAATCAAATTGCTGGTCCAAGAGTTTATATAAATTCTTCTGATAAAATATATAAATTTATTAGAACAATATCACTTCCTAATATAACATATTTATCAGTATTAAAATTAAAAAATAATAATGGTGAAATAAAATACTATTGGAAACTATTTGTTGATTATTTTAATGAAAATATACAAGCAAAAGAAATAAAGAAAGAAGAAGAAAATATTATTGAAGATACTTCTTTAACATCAACTGAAAAAGAAGTAATAGTTAAGGCAAGAAAAGGACAAGGTGAATATAGAAAGAAATTACTAGAAGAATGTCCTTTTTGTCCAATAACAATAGTGTCTGATGATAGATTATTAATTGCTTCACATATAAAACCATGGGCGAAATCTGAAAAACATGAAAAAACAGATCCAAAAAATGGTTTTATGTTTACACCAACATATGATTTTCTTTTTGATAGAGGTTTTATAACTTTTACAAATAATCAAGAGATGATAGTTTCTCCTTGGTTATCAAAAATGACTTGTAGTAAATTAAATTTGGTAAATAATAAAAAATATCCATTATTACCTATTGATGATAAAAGAGCTGAGTATTTAGAATATCATAGAAGTAACATATTTAAACAATAAGGAGTTTTGAAAAATGAAATTCACCCCTTTAATTCCCCTCTTTCATTTTTCAAAACAAAAAAATAAAAAATAAATAATGATAAAAGCCCAACAACAAAAGAATAATAAGGATAATTTTTTTCTAAAAATACGCTAAAGGCACGTTGCACTCTCACTTCACTCTCACTTCACTCTCCTCCTTTTAGTCGTCGGGACACATAACACAGTATATGCAGTTCACTCGTTGCACTTCGCTCTCCCATATTCTTCTTCGTTAAAGCTACGAAGAACATCACATATACTGAAATGTTAGGCAGAATCAATAATTATAAATCTTTAACATCTAATTGTTTATTTACTTCTTCAGTTATATTTTTAATTTCTCAATCATCTAAACTTAAAAATTTATAATAAATATACATATAAACAAATCAAAACAATCAAGCTAATAAGTTAAATATATATTTTATGATTATAAAAGTTATAAATCAAAAACTAAAAAGTAATCATAATATAGCTGAACTATTATGTAAAGAAGAAATACTTCAAAAATTATTTAATCCATTTAACAATAATCATA
>JALUWO010000115.1 GCA_027019405.1 Candidatus Altimarinota bacterium
TCTATTTTATTTAAATATATAGCATCTGTAAAACAAGAAATACTTTTAAAGATATTTGAAAACTTTTGCAATGAAATAGGTTGCCACAATATTCGGGATAAATATTTATGAAAACATGTGCAGTAATTGTAACTTATGGAGATAGGTTTCATCTCTTAGAGCAAGTTATGGATGCTTGTTTTAAAGAGGGTGTAGATAAGGTAATAGTAGTAGATAATGCTTCAGAACAAAATAGTAGAGATAAATTAAAAAAGTATGAAAGTAAAAATCAAAAGAGATTAAAAGTAATATATCTTGAAGAAAATACAGGTTCAGCAGGTGGGTATAAAAGAGGACTTGAAGAGGCTTACAGTTGTGAAGAGTGTGAATTTATTTGGCTTTTAGATGATGATAATCAGCCACAAAAAGATAGTTTGAATATTTTAAAAAAATTCTGGAATGAATTAGATAAAGAGAATAAAGAAAAAAAAGTTTCATTACTCTCATATCGCCCTGATAGAGTTCAGTACAAAGAGGCTATCATGACATATAACCCTAATTTAGTTTTAGGTAGAAAAAATAGCTTTTTAGGATTTCATATTTTAGATTTACCTACAAAAGTAATGAGAGTAATAAAGCGAAAAATGGGAATATCAACATTTAAAGAGAACTCAAATATCAAAAGTGGTAAAGTAGCAGTAGCACCTTATGGAGGTATGTTTTTTCATAAAAATTTAATAGATACGATAGGATATCCACGAGAAGAATTTTTTGTGTATGCAGATGACCATGAGTGGAGTTATAGAATTACTAAAAATAGTGGGGATATTTTTGTTGTTTTGGATAGTGTATTGGAGGATATTGATACTTCATTTGGATTAAGAGGCAAAAAAAATACAACTTTATTTTATAATCTTCTGAATAAAAGTGAGAATTTTAGATTATATTATTCCACTAGAAATAGAGTAATTTTTGAGAATGAAATGCAAAGTAGTCATACAATCTATAAATTAAATAGTTTATGTTTCAACTTGATTATGAAATTTTATGTTAATAAGACTAATGATGATAAATACAAAACTTATAAAAAATCTATAATTGATGCAAAATGTATGATAGAAGAACAAAGATAATGAATAATAAAATATATATTTTACATAACTTTAATGGTCGACCATATTTTGAAGCTGTTGAATACTATGCAAAAGAGAATAATATAAAAATAGAATATAGAGAAACAAATTGGATAAAATCTATAATTAAGTTGATGATAGGTAGAAAGTGTGTCAATTGTGATATAAAATCTATTTTACAAAATATGTTGTTTTTTCTAAAAGTACCATTTACTAAAAACGAAACTATTATATATGGTACTGCTCCTTATGATTTTAAATTTTTGTGGTATTCGTTATTGAAAAATAAAAATAATCTTATTTATCATACTTCTCATCATAAATGGGGGGATGATAGTAGTTCTGTATTTTTATATGGAGTACTAACTCCTATTTTTAAAAAGTATTGGCAAAAGATACTTAAAAGTAAAAATGTAAAAATTGTTTCTGTTACAAAAGAGTCTAAAAACACTCTAAAAAATAATTTTGCCCTTTTAGCTACAATTCATCAAATTTATCACTCAATAGATTTAGATAAATTTATAATAAAATCTAAAAGATATGATGATAAGTTAAAAGTACTTTTTGTAGGAAGATTAGTATATGAAAAAGGTCTTGATATTTTAGTGGATGTGATTGAAAAAGTTGATAGTGATAAATTTGATTTTACGATAGTTGGAGACGGAAATTATAAAAATAAAATTTCTCATATTTTTAAAAAAGAAAATGTAAATTATCTAGGTTGGATAAGTAATAAAGAGAAAATAGCATCTATTTTAAAAAAAAACAATATATTACTAAACCCATCTATTAGGTATAAAGATTGGGAAGAGTTGTTTGGAATTGTAAATATTGAAGCTATGGCTTCAGGACTTGTAGTAATCGCAAGTAATCATATAGGACCAAAAGAGATAATAGAAGATGATGTAAATGGTATTTTGGTTGAAGAAAATAATTCGGAAGTAATTATAAATAGATTAAATAAACTATACGAAGATAAAGATTATATGAATCGACTTTCAAAATTAGCTCAAAAAAGAGCAAATGACTTTAGTATCCAGAATATATCTAATCAATGGGAAAAAGTAATAAATGAATAATAAAGTTTTAATTATAAGTGGAACACCTATAGTAAGTGGTGCAGAGTATGTTTTGGGCGACTATCTTAAAGATAATAAAAATATAAAAAATATGCAAGTATTACATTCAGATGTGGATAGAGTTGAAGAGTATTATAAAGGATTTGATTTTAACAAGAGATATAAAAGTAAATACCTAAATCCTGTTGGTGTTGTTGGAAATAGTAGATTAAATCTTGCTAAAAAACTATTAAATCTTTTTTTATCTTTTTTTATCTTTTTTAGGATATTTAGAGATAAATCAATAAAGAAAGTATTGGGTAACAATACTGGAGATACTGTTTATTCTCTTTATTCATATATATTTGGTAAGAAACACATAAACTACATACATGATATGATAGAACCAAATAGCATGATAGCAAAGTCAATTTTATTTTTTGATAAGTTTATTTATAAATATATAGCAGTGTCAATTGCAGTGAAAGATGCACTTATAGAAATAGGAATTTCTGAGAATAAAATAGAAGTTATTTATAATGGACTAGCATATAATAATACTATAAACTACAAAGAGTTAAAAGATTCAATTACTTTTGGTTTTATTGG
>JALUWO010000116.1 GCA_027019405.1 Candidatus Altimarinota bacterium
TATATTCTTTTATTTTTTCTTTGTTTCAGAATAAATCTTTTGAGTAGTATTTTAGTGTATATTTTCAAGATTTATTTAGTTTTATTTGCTTTGTATATTTTATATATTCTCAGTTGTTTAGGCTATAGTATATATTTTCTAGTCAGGTTCAACAAAAAACACTAGTTTTACTAGTGCTTTTATCTTTCACATGGTTCTGAAATAGCAGATATAAAATAACTATAATGGGCATTTAATCATGCACAAGCTGGCATTCAGGTAAGTCACATATATGGTAATTTTCTTTCTTCTTTACATGCTTCTGATGGCTCTTTTCTTTTTATTAACTTTGGATATGCATAATTATCTGACATATACATTAATTTATACAACAATGAATGTAACTTAAATCAAAATTCAAATACTGGCTTATTATTCTCCTTATCATAATCATAATATACATAATAACAATATCTCTTGTCTAAGGGCTCTATGTCTGTATCAAATTGATAATTAAAATCTTTTAAACCTCTTGCCCGATAAAGTTTTTGTTCTCATTTTAGATTTTTCACTACTTTTTTGGCCTTTTCTAATTGTTGAAAGTTGTATCTATCTATTTCTATAGCTTTTCTTTCTACAAAATAATAGTATTCTCATATTAATACTAATATTAATATAGCTATTATTACTTTATATATTGTTTTCATTTTTTTATTTTATTTTTAAATATTAATCTTTATTTCTAAAATTATGTTTAAATTGCTTAAAATTGTTTTTGTTTTTATATTTTTTTAAATCTTGTTTTAATTCTTCTTTTTTCTTTTTTAATTCTTTTTTTATTTTATCTCTTGGATTTACTATTTCAAATTTATATTCTTTTATTTTTTCTTTGTTTCAGAATAAATCTTTTGAGTAGTATTTTAGTGTATATTTTCAAGATTTATTTAGTTTTATTTGCTTTGTATATTTTATATATTCTCAGTTGTTTAGGCTATAATATATATTTTCTAGTCAGGTTCAAGAAAAAACACTAGTTTCACTAGTGTTTTTTATCTTTCACATGGATTGTTTACTGCTTCCATATAACTATTATATCAAAATCATCATACACAAGCTGGTATTCCAGTATAACTTCACTTTGATAACTTTATTTGCTTTTTACATTCTTCTGTCTCTTCAGGAGCTTCCCATAAACTTGGATAATTATAATACTTTCATCTATATATTAATTTATATAATAAAGAATGTAACTTAAATCAAAATTCAAAATATACTTTATTTTCTTCTTTATCAAATTGATAATATACATGATAACAATATCTCTTGTCTAAGGGTTCTATATCTGTATCAAATTGATAATTAAAATCTTTTAAACCTCTTGCCCGATAAAGTTTTTGTTCTCATTTTAGATTTTCCACTACCTTCTTAGCTTTTTCTAATTGTTGAAAGTTGTATCTGTCTACATATATATTTTTTCATTCAAATATTAATAAAGCTCATATTAGTAGTATAACTATTATTCTAAATAATGATGATTTTTTATATAGTTCTTTTATTTTATTTAATAATTTTTTCATAATTATTTGTTTTATTTATTAATCTCTATCTTTAAAATTATGTTTAAATTTATTTTTAAAATTAAACTTACTTTTACATTCTTTTAAATTATTTTTTATTTCTTTTTTATTTTCTTTTAATTCTTCTTTCATTCTATCTCTTGGATTTACTATTTCAAATTTATATTCTTTTATTTTTTCTTTATTTCAGAATAAATCTTTTGAGTAGTATTTTAGTGTATATTTTCAAGATTTTTTTAATTTTATTTCTTTTCTATATTTTATATATTCTCAGTTGTTTAGGCTATAGTATATATTTTCTAGTCAGGTTCAAGAAAAAACACTAGTAAAACTAGTGTTTTTATCTTTCACATGGATTATTTATTATTCTTAAATATCTATAATAATATCAACCAAAACAAGCAGGAACTCAAGTATATCATACTGATGTTTTTACCTGTCTTTCACATTCTTCTGATGGTCATTCTTTTTTTATTAACTTTGGATATGCATAATTTAAAGATAAATATTTTAATTTATATAATAATGAATGTAATTTAAATCAAAATTCAAATACTGGTTTATTATTTTCTTTATCATAATCATAATATACATAATAACAATATCTCTTGTCTAAGGGCTCTATGTCTGTATCAAATTGATAATTAAAATCTTTTAAACCTCTTGCCCGATAAAGTTTTTGTTCTCATTTTAGATTTTTCACTACTTTTTTGGCCTTTTCTAATTGTTGAAAGTTGTATCTATCTATTTCTATAGCTTTTCTTTCTACAAAATAATAGTATTCTCATATTAATACTAATATTAATATAGCTATTATTACTTTATATATTGTTTTCATTTTTTTATTTTTAAATATTAATCTTTATTTCTAAAGTTATGTTTAAATTTATTTTTAAAATTAAACTTACTTTTACATTCTTTTAAATCTTGTTTTAGTTCTTTCTTAATTTCTTCTTTTTTCTTTTTTAATTCTTTTTTAATTTTATCTCTTGGATTTACTATTTCAAATTTATATTCTTTTATTTTTTCTTTATTTCAGAATAAATCTTTTGAGTAGTATTTTAGTGTATATTTTCAAGATTTATTTAATTTTATTTGCTTTGTGTATTTTATATATTCTCAGTTGTTTAGGCTATAATATATATTTTCTAGTCAGGTTCAAGAAAAAACACTAGTTTCACTAGTGTTTTTTATCTTTCACATGGATTATT
>JALUWO010000117.1 GCA_027019405.1 Candidatus Altimarinota bacterium
ATAAAGGAAAAAATATATATTGAAGCTCTCAAGAGTGCTTATCAAAAAGTTGAAGAATTACAGGTTGCTTAGTATTGTAGCACTTTTAGAAATTTTGAAATTCTTTTTATCGTAACATCAGTATATCACTCAATATTGGAAGAAGTTTTTTTGCCCATATTTCTACACTGTGTATTGGAAAGGTTCCATTGGTCGTTAAATTTAATTTGCTATTTGAATGCTGAATTTTTTCTATAAAAATATCAAAATGTTTATACATCAGAGGTTCGCCCATTGTTGATGGGATGATTTCTTTAACACCAAGTTGTAGAGTATCATCAATTACTTTTTTCAAAAGTTCTACATCCATTGCTTTTCTAGAAATTGAGTTTGTTGTATTAAAAATACTATGTGTATCACACATAATGCAGTTTAGGTTGCACTGATCAGGATTGGTGTCTATTGTTACGCGCCAAGGTTTGATCATAGTAAACTTTTATATATTTTTATTATTTCATTGGAATCATCACTAATATCAACTACATCTTTTCTTGATGATTGAAGAGAATTAAGTGTGGTTGGATTATCTATGATTTTTTCAACAACCTGTTGAAGACTCTTCGCATTGCCAACCTCAAAAGTGTAGCCATTAATATTATTTTTTACTAGTTCAGACATTCCACCAATATTTGAAGTAATTACAGCAACACCAGCTAAAAAAGCTTCCTGAATCACTAAGGGAGCATTTTCATACCAGATTGATGGAACAATTAGAACATCTATATCATTTAAAACCTGATTTATATTATTATTGTCGTAAGCACCTTTAAATATGATATTGTTAGTTTCTAAAAAACGTTTTTGAGCTCCTATATTTCCATAAATATTTAATGTAGTATATGGTAATTCCTTAAATGCTTCAATTAATACTTTAATACCTTTTGTGGGAATCACTCTTCCCATAAAGCCAAAATTTAATTTATCACTTTTAGAGTATTGTTTTTTCTCAAAAGTTATTTTATCAGTATTAAATCCATATTTTAAATATTTTATTTTTTTTTCATCTACGCCTTGGGATATGAAAAAATTTTTAAGTGTCTGAGAAGGTGATATAAAAGTATCTATTTGAGAAATTATATTTTTCATATGTGAAGTACTTTTTTGTACATCATCCTCATTACAAACATAGGGAGAGCATTTGGTACAATTTTCAATTGAGGGAGTAGGACAGATACTTCCATGTTGGTTAATCATTTGTCCCTTAACACAAAACAGCCAGAAATCATGAATAGTAAAAACTACAGGATAGTTTAATTCTTTAGTTATAGCAATTAAATTTGTTGAAAGATGACTCAAATGTCCGAAATGGACTATATCTGGATTTATTTTTATCAGGTATTCTCTAAAAATAGAATCCATAGTAGTATCAAAAAATTTGTCGTTATATAGATAATCACGCTTCGGTTTATTTACCCTTAGAATATTTATATTTTCAAATTTTTCTTTATAAATTCTATATGGTTCATGAAACTCATTCTCTACTCGAGTAAAAACAAAAGTGTCTATTTTTTGATTGATTAGTTCTTTAACCAAATGATATGAATAAACTTCGCTACCTGCCATATAGTCCGGGGGAAATCCATGAATAACTTTTAATACTCTCATTTTAGCACCTCTAAATATTTAGGAATTGCGATTTCCAACCCTTGCTCGAGTGTTAGAAATGTCTGCGTTTTAAAAATGGTTTTAATTTTTTCTGGGTTGCCAATAAATTTTTCAACATCATAAGTTCTTTTTTGATTAATACGTATTTTAGCTCTTTTACCTAAATATTTTTCGATAAGACTTATAACATCATCTAAACTATATCCTATACCAGGGAGAATATGAAAGTCATCTATCATCTTATTTGATGAAGAAATATATTTGATAGCTAGGATAACAGTATTAACCGTATCATTAATATGGGTAAAATCAATTATTTGATTTCCTCCCTCGATTTCCACATATTCATCTTTATCAATTGCGTTAATAAATTTTGGAATGACTCTTTCTAATAAGTCAAATTGATTTCCATATACATTTGAAAACCTTAAAATGAAACATGAGATTTTGTGCTTTATTGCAAATTGTTTAAATAGATACTCACCTTCAATTTTTGTTCTACCATAAATATTTACATATTTTTGTTCAAATGTTTCTGTTACAGGAAGACTATTAGGATCACCATACACTTCTCTGCTGCTACCAAATATAAGCCAAGGCATCTTTTTTTGCTTTGATGATTCTAAAGCATTCAATAGAGACTTTGTCCCATTGATATTAGTGCGAACACATTCTTCTGGATCATTTTGGGCAACAGCAACACGTGATACGGCAGCTAAATGAATAATGCCATCAAACTGTGAATTTTCCAATAAATGTTTAAGTTTTTCTGTTTCATTGGTATCACCGTATACAAAAGTTATTAAAGGATATTCTAAATAAAATGTGTTTTTACAATTAATATCATATAATGTGACTAAATTATTTAATTTTTGTAACTCTATGGCTAGACTAGAACCGATAAATCCAGTTCCTCCGGTGATCAGAATATTTTTATTTATCTTTTATCCTTGAAAATATAATAATTGTTTTTCATGACGATTAACATACTCAACTTTCGCACATACATCCCAATAAATCCACAAACTTAAGTTGAGTATTAAAGCCCATAAATAGGCACTTTTAGATATAATTATGTTCCACAACATCATTATAAAAGGCTAAATTTATGG
>JALUWO010000118.1 GCA_027019405.1 Candidatus Altimarinota bacterium
ATTAGTTAAATTAGTAAGATTTCATATTTCTGCAGGTAATCCTGTTATTTGATTATCAGATAAATCTAAATATATCAAATTAGTAAGATTTCATATTTCTGCAGGCAATCCTGTTATTTGATTATCACTTAAATATATATATGACAACCCAGTAAGATTTCATATTTCTGCAGGCAATCCTGTTATTTGATTATAAGATAAATATAAATATGTCAAACCAGTAAGATTTCATATTTCTGAAGATATCCCTGTCAATTGATTATCACCTAAATCTAAATATGTCAAATTAGTAAGATTTCATATTTCTGCAGGCAATCCTGTTATTTGATTATCAGATAAATCTAAATTAGTTAAATTAGTAAGATTTCATATTTCTGCAGGCAAACTACTTATTTGATTATTATTTACTGCTAAAACAGACAACCCAGTAAGATTTCATATTTCTGCTGGCAAACTACTTATTTGATTGTTATATACTTCTAAAACAGACAACCCAGTAAGATTTCATATTTCTGCAGATAATCCTGTTAATTGATTATAAGATAACTCTAAATATGTCAAACCAGTAAGATTTCATATTTCTGCAGGCAAACTACTTATTTGATTATAAGATAAATCTAAATTCATCAAATTAGTAAGATTTCATATTTCTGCAGGCAAACTACTTATTTGATTATTATATACTTCTAAATTCGTCAACTTAGTAAGATTTCATATTTCTGCAGGCAAACTACTTATTTGATTATAAGATAAATCTAAATTCGTCAAATTAGTAAACCCTCATATTCCACTAATATTAGATATATTATCATTACTACAAGCTATACTTGTTATGTTATTAATATCAGATTGAGGATTTGTTATTTTTCAATTACTATCAAAATTTATATTATAGTTATTAGTTAAACAATCCCTAAAATTTGAATCAGGAATTAATATATTAGATATTACTACAGGTTGTTTTTTAGATATATTATTAGATATATTATTAGATATATTATTAGATATATTATTATTTCTAAAAAACCATAAATAATTAAGTGTTTCTACATCTATAATTCCATTATGTTTTGCTAAATAATTAGAAAAGAAAATTTTTATATTTGATTTTAATAATCAATCTATTTTTTTATTAATTTCTTTAGAATTTATATTTAAATCTTTAATATATTTCTTATTATATCTATCATTATATTTAGGTAATACAACATTTATTATATGTTGTTCTCAAAATACTTTATATCCTTTTGTTAATATTGCTCAACTTATAGATGGAATATTCATTATTGGTTGTTGATTTAATTGAGCTTGATTATTCAAATTACTTACTGCTTCAATAAATCAACTTTCAAAAATATTTTTATCATTACTATTTTTAAAAGTATAACAAATTACAGGATTATAATTTCAGGTATCAGAAGATTCTAATTGATACCAATTACCAGACAATGTACCTACCATTAACATTCCATTATTATAACCTATATTAGTATTCAGATTCTTCATAACTTCATTTGTATAATCATTTCAACTTCAATCACTCCAACTTAATAAATTTCACCCACTAATTTCATTTTTATATATTTTAATTCAAAAGGTAAATCCCGTATCAAAACCGGTACTTTCTGGTTTTAAAAAATTTCCTGAATTATCAAATTGAATATTATCTGTATAAATTCAAAAATTTCATCATCAAGTAGTATAATTTTCTAATTTTATACAATATCCAGTATCATTTTGTGTTATACTATAATCTATAGGTCAATATTCATTATCTATAAATACTCCATATCATTTGTACCCTGTCAAATTAAACATAGGTGGTTGTGACATTCCTGTCAATATTGTACCATCACTAGCAAAACTACTACCTATATGAACACCTAACATCAGTATTATTCATATTAATATTTTTTTTAAATTCATTTTAAATTATTTAATTAATTAAAATACTTATAAATTCATAATTATGAATTTATAATAATATAATAATATTATATTAATTTTCAATATAAAAAATTAAAAAGTCTTTTCACCTACATTTAATAAATGGATTAAAATAACATCTATACTAGTACTTCCATCTTTTATAGTAGTAATAGGACTTACACTAATTCTACCAATATTAGCAGAAGCGATTTTGTCCCAAGTAGCTTTTTCAGTTGCAGGAACTAAGAAATATACTCCTCTATATGTCAAACCTGCCTCATCTGCATTATGATTTACAGCAGTAAAATCAGGATTTACTGTTTTACCATCAACAATATATCCAGTATTTGTCATTAAAGCATCATTTGATTCTAATACTAAATATCTATTTCCATCATTAATACCTGCTACAACACCTGATAAAGTTGTACCAGATAAATCAGTGTTAGGAAGAAAAGCTTGCATAACTGTCATACCTTTTCTTAATACAATTACATCATTAGTATATTGATTTTTCAATTTATTAACAACACTAGTATTATTAAGAGTAATATCTGCACCATTCTGAACTTGTGCTGCAACATCAGCCATATTTTGCCTTAACTCAGTTCATACTTTAGTTACATCATTTTTATCTAATGATTGACCAAAATATCAAAAATAGAATGCAACCAATATTCAACCAATTATTACAGTCAATAAGGCAGATACAACCATATTACCACCTGTTCTCTTTGTTCTCATTTTGTTTAACATACTTTTTTTTGTTTAAAAATATAAAATAATTCGTATGCTGAACTAGGTCAACCCCTTAGCCACAATTCCC
>JALUWO010000119.1 GCA_027019405.1 Candidatus Altimarinota bacterium
ATTTTGTTGTGTAAATCCATCTTCTTTTTCTTGGCTTATTAACTCATCTATTTTTGATTTTGCTTCATTAGCATATTTTCCATTTGGATATTTTCTTAGATAATTTTTATAACTTTCAATTGTATTAATTCTATTTGCATATCCCCAGGTACCACGTTCTTGTCTTTCTTGCTTTATGAATTCATCTATTTTGTCACTAGCCTCTTTTTTATGCTTGCCATCTGAAAACTTTGAGAGATAGTTTTCATAAGCTTCTTTTGTATTCTCTTTTTTAGCTTTATCCCATGCAAAATTATCTGCTTTTTCTTGCTTGATAAACTCATTTATTTTTGATTTTGCTTCATTAGCATATCTTCCATTTGGATATTTTGTCAGATACTCTTCGTATGATTTTTTTGTGTTTTCTCTATTAGCTTTGTTCCAAATTATTTCTTCTATATATTGTAAAGCTTCTGATAGATATCTGCCATTAGGATATTTTTTGATATAATTGTTTAATTGCTCTGTATGATTTTTACTAGTGTGTGCCCATATTTCTTCTTCACTAAAATATGTTTTATAATTATTTTGTAGTTTTATTAAGTTATTAAGTTATTAATATATTCTTTATATGAATGATACTGACTATACATATTCTCTAATTTATTCACTTTCATCCTCCACTACAAAGGCATTTGGATCTTTTTGTTTAGCTTTTAATGCAAGTTCCAAAAGATCTTTTTCTGCCTTATACTTATCTTTATTTTTAGCATTATTTTCTTCAATTTGTATATTTTGAGTGTTCTCTTGAGCTTCTTCGTTTTTAACTTCAGACTGATATCGACTAATAACTATAGGTGTTAACATCTCATCAGGCTTTCTTATATCTCTTATTTCTTCTAATATATCTGAGATTTTCTCTGGATTGATAAAGTCTGCTTTTGCTACAGTTGTCTGAGTTAGAGTATGATAGACAAAATGATATTTTTGTAGCTTGGTTACTTTGCTATATGCTTCTTTATCACCAAAGATTTTCATACCATCCATCTCGCTACGAAGTCTAAACGATATCGAAGCTCCTATTTGTCCGATTACTGATTTGTCTATATTGATACCATCAAGGCTCTGTGTCGCCAAGATAAAGTGCAAACCATATTTTCTACCTTTTTTAGCTATTTGCTTTAGCAGCGAATTAAATGTTTCTTGCTCTTTCCACTCTCCACTGAACATATCTTGCACTTCGTCGATAATGAGAATTTTATAGGAAATTATCTCTTGTGGATAGTTTTTGTTATACTGCTCTATACTTGAAACTTCCATCTTGTTAAAGAGCTCCGCACGAGATGCCATTTCATCTACAAATTCTTTTAGTATATCGAGTGCCGGCTGTTGGTCTCGAAGATTTAGAAATAGTTTTTTACAGTTTGGATGATTTTTATATTTAGCAAATTCCAATCCACCTTCATTGTAGTCCATTAAAACGAGCTCTATCTCTTTTGCCGTATATTGTTGAGCGATTTGAGTGATTATAAGATTGAGCAAATTACTTTTTCCAGTTCCTGACATTCCAGCGATAAATGCACTATATACACCTGAACGAACTCCAAAGTCAAAATAAACCGCATCTTTACCTTTTTTCCCTATCGGGATATGAAGAAAATTTTGTTCGATGTCTTCATCTTCTTTGTTTTTGTATTTTTTAAGTAACTCTTCGACAAAAGATTTTTTATCGAAATCTAATACTTCAAAATCCAAACTTATATCTGTATAAAGTTTAAGAAGATTTGTATCAAATACTTGACTAATATCAATAAAATTTTGATCAATTTTTATCTGTTTAAATCTTTCTATCAACATTTTTATAGATTTTAATTCTTTTTCTTTTGTTATTGAGTTAGGAGCAAACAAGATGGTATAAACACCTGATTCATAAGCTGTATCAAAAAAATTTTGCAATCTTTTTTGGGAAAGATATTCATCTGGAAAATCTTCTAAATTTAATAAAAGAATATGGTAGTTTTCACTACTATCATTCTTTACATTATAGTCAGAGATTGTCGGTATATCGTAAGTAAGATAGTCATATTGTCTCTCTTGAACAAGTTCTTCGAGTTCTTCAAAACGCTTGGAAGCCAACTTGACAGTATAAGCATTGTGCATAATATTTGCTTGACGCAAAGCATCAAGGTAAAGAAAGCGTTTTTTTCCAAAATTGAACAAATTAATATGAAGAATCCCCATAGGCAATGCACCTACAAGAAGAAGAACAATAGATTCTATAAAGCTATCAGCTTTGTCTTTTACATTTTCACCATATAAAACACAAAAACCTCTATCTTTACTTTTGATCATACATGGAATTTCTTTACTCTGAATATAAGATTCAAATTCTTTTAATACATATCCTTTCTTTTGATAAGTATGTTTTATGGTTGAACCGTTAATATTAAGTTGTCCGACACAAATTCCTTGTGGAAAATAATTTTTTAACACTTTATCACCCCTTTTGTATAAGATATTTAAACCGATTGTCAATTACAAAAAAGTCTTTATAATAGTTCTAAACTTTGTGTAAAGCATAAATAATCATCTTAAATAAAGTTCTAATTTTTTTTTGAGTTCTACATTCATTTTAACCCCTTTCTCTTTTTATTATATCATTAATATACATTTTTATAAATACGACAAGCGAGTTCAAAACCATTTTCACAACTTTTTTTATAATATTTTTTTGCTTTAGTTAAATCCGGTTTTACATCCTGACCACTTTCGT
>JALUWO010000120.1 GCA_027019405.1 Candidatus Altimarinota bacterium
GATAAAAAAGATAAAAAAGAAAAAAAAGATAAAAAAGATAAGAATGAAAAAGTTGATAAAAATAAAAAAAAGATAAATTTTAAAAAAATATTTAAAAAATATTATCAAGTTATTATATGACTAATATTATTATTAGTTTGATGAATTTTATTTTATTATTATTATCCTATTATTATAGGATGAAATACAAAAGAAAATGATATAATAACTAAAACTAAAATTACTAAAGTAGAAGTAGATAATGCAAATAAAATTATTGATACTAAAAATAATTTAAATAAAAAAAATAAAAAAAAATCAAATAATAAATTTGATAATAATATAATTAAATCTCAAATTAAGATAGTCATAGAACAAATTAATAGTATTTGATTAAAATTAGATAAAAAGAAAAGTAAAAAATGAAAAATATTGTGATATAATTATATAAAATTATGAGTAAGATTACCAACTTTACAAGAAGTTAGAGTAGAAAATATTGTTAATTTTTGTAAAAATTATTACAAATGAGAAAATACTGATGTATTATGTAATAAAACAGTAATAGAAAATTGATTAAATAAATATTGACTTGTTTATATTAAGTATTTACAGAATAAATATTCTAATATGCTTAAAAAAGGGATAATATTTATAATATATAATTGAAAATTGATAAGTTTATCTAAATTTATAGAAAATACATTTGCTCCTAAAATACTTCCTTATTTATCAGATAAAGAGATTAAAGATTGGAATAATTTAGTTGTTTTATTTAAAGAATTTGGATATATATCCAAAATTGATAAACAAATGTATAATTTATATTTGAAAAATATTCAAAAATACTTATATAAAAATTATAAACCAGATACAAATAAAGAAATGTTTAATAGCTTCAATGTATTTAAAAAAATAGTAAAGTTCTGGTTAATGTAATATAAATTTATAATTTTAAAAAAAAATATTATGAAAAAAATATTAATATCAATTATGTTAGTGATAGGTTGATTTAGTGCAATTAATGTAAATAAAGTTTATGCAAATGATACAAATGCAAATTTAGATTCATTTTTATGAAGCATAACTGCAACTGCAGATAGTAAATGAACTGCAACTGCAGATATATCTTGAACTGGTAGTTTCACTAAAGATAGTAAAATATTTAATAGTACAGATAGTAAAGTTTGGAAAAGAGCTAAAGGGGTATTAGAAACAATTACTGATTTGTTTTATAGAGGATTTTATGAAGATTCTATAAAAGATTTCTTTTGAAATATACCTTGAATATGAAATACAGTTAAGCAAAGTAGTTTTGTTTGGTGGGTATCATTTATTATGGCTTTAATAACTTTTTTTGCTTATTTGTTTGTCGATAGAAGTAGTAATACAATGATAAATAAATATTTATGATGATTTGGATGAAGTAATTGAGGTTGAATGGGTATGGACTGAATGGGTATGCAAGACCCTATGATGTGATGAGGTTGAATGGGTATGGACTGAATGGGTATGCAAGACCCTATGATGTGATGAGGTTGAATGGGTATGGACTGAATGGGTATGCAAGACCCTATGATGTGATGAGGTTGAATGGGTATGGACTGAATGGGTATGGACTGATGAATGTGATGAAATCAAGAAAAAGATTTATGGAATTTAATTAAAACAAATTTCTTGTTAGCAATGAATGATAAAATAAAATCTTCTGATAAAATAATGATTTGGTGATTTATTGTTTATATAATCATTTCATTATTACTTATTGCAACTTTCGTAAATACTGCATTTGCCCATTTATTACAGCCTGCAAAAGAAACAATAAGTTATTTAATATATAATATATTTGTAATAATTTTAGGTATTTGATTGATATTTTTAGCTAAGGTAATATATATAGATGGTTTAATTGGTGCATATATGAATCAAAAAAGTGAACCTTCTTTAAAACCTGCTATTGTAACTTTATTCGCTTATGCAATTATTGTAATAGTTGTATATAGTTCATTATATGCATTACAATGAGCATTGTTTAATTAACTTAAAATAAGTAAATGAATAAATTTAAATCTTATGCAGTATTTTTATTTGTAATTATAATAGTTTCATTTCTACATTTATATTTTAGTTTAAGTAGTTTTAAAGAGGATATAGTAAAAAATATTGAAATTTTACCATCTAATTGGTGTAAACAAGAACAAAATAAAATTTATTGTGATAAAAATTCATATAAAGTATTTCCTTATGTGTTAGATAATGATAATAATATTCTTTTCTTATACCCTAATGATAGTATGAAAATTAAAATTAAAATAAATGGTTGATATATTAAATCTTATTTATATTATTTACTTTTAAACTTAAGATTTAGGTCAGTAGATTTATTTCTTTTATGCTTTATAGTGTTCTTTACTTTATCTTTCTTTGAATATACTAAGTATCAGTTTAATAAAACTAATACAAAAAGACTTGAAAATAAAAAAGAAAATGTATAATAAAATTACAATTTATTTATTTTAAAAAAGAAAATGTATAATAAAATTACAATTTATTTATTTTAAAAAAGAAAATGATTATTTATTATTTGTTTATGTTAATTAATTTAGTAGTTTGAATTTATGGTATTTATGCTTTATTTATGAATTATACTAATAAAGACTATTTTGGGTCAGAGTATATTAAACCTGTATTAGAGAAAATAACATTTGTACCTGAAAAACATAGATTACTTGTTTTGTTTATATGAGTATCTATTATATTAAGTAT
>JALUWO010000121.1 GCA_027019405.1 Candidatus Altimarinota bacterium
TATGAACAGTAGTTTATTTGAGATGAAAATATAAAGAACAACAAACTATATGAACTTATAGTAAGTTCTTATTAGATATACAACAAAAGAACGTAGGAAAATAATTTTGAATATAGTTTATTCCTAAGAATATATAATGCCTTTTTGATGAAATAATAACTGACAAAATTTTATGCCTAGTTGAGGTAATGCATTTAATGCTTGAAACTCACAATCTTTTTGAAATCCTACTCCACAAATAGGACAACCACAAATGGGACAATGATTTAATCAGCAAATGAGACAACAACAACCTCAACCTCAACCTCAACAACAAGCACAAAATTATAATAATTGAAATGTACAACAAACAAGTAATTTCCCTACTTTATCAATCGAGCAATTAATACAGTTCTATACAAGAGATAAAGTAAATCTAGTGTTTATAATATTACCATTTATTATTGCATTAGTTAGTGCAATTAAACTTGCTCCATACTTGTTAAATATAACTTATAGTATATCTTATTATAATTTGTTTGGTGCTGTATGATGAAATAATTTAATTATATTAAATTATATGATATTCATTTTTTTCTTATTATGAATTGTTTTTGTAACATTTAAAATATTATGAACTATCTCAAGAAATCCTGCATTGTTTTTAATATATTTTCTAACATTATGAATAGTCTCGTTTTTATGAATTGTTTTACATAATTTGTTTATAAATATTCTTTTAGTGTTTTTAATAATTTTTATTATATTTTTTGATCTATTTATCTGAAAATTTGTATTTCGTATTGATAATGATAATATGATTAGTATGTGAGATAATCTATGAGCTATAGTTTGAGGAACTGGTACCCCTGAATTAAATGTTAATATATGAGGTTGAAGTTCTATTATAGATTTATGAGAAGATTTATTACAAAATACTACTACTATTGAAGAAGATAATCAATGAACTACTAAATTGGAAGAATTATTTGAAGAGATAAATAGTTGGTTAGAAGATGAAGGTAATGTTAAATATTTGTATTTTGATAATAGAACTCAAAAAATTATATGAGTTAAATATATAATTCCTGAAAATAATGAAGAAACAGGAGAAGACGAGGAAGATTATAATGATGTAAGTTTTGATTATGTAAATACTCAAGAAGTTGATAATGATAATAATAGAAATTCTTTAATAGATAGAAATATGGAAATAGATGAATTTCCTATTATCGAGGACACTATAGATGAAAATATAAATAAAGATGAAAATATGGAGGAATTTATTGATGAAAAAGAAAATATTATTGAACATAATATTGATAATAATGATAGTATCTTTGATAAAATAGAAAATGAGGAGATAGAAGAAGATAATAAAAAAGATAATAAAAAAGATAATAAAAAAGAAAAGAAAGAGAAACAATATAATTTAGATGATATAGATGATTTGTTATAATTTTAATATATTAAAAATATAAATAATGCAAATTAATTGGGTTATAGTATTTGCAATGATTGTATTAGCAACTACTTTTGTTTTATGAAATAGAATAACATGAACTATTTGAAAAGAAATTAGAAATTTGGAACAAAGTAAATCAATGTATAAAAATAATATAGATGGAATTGTAGATTTAGATTGGATAAAAGATTGATATACATTTACAGGAGTTAAATGTACTGATGGAATTAGTAAATGTTTTGAAAATAATTTAAACTTGTTTTATAGTTCAAATGGGAAATTAAAAACTAAACAGGTAATATATTTTACTAATGATACATTATCTGTCGATTTTACTGATAGTAATTGGTATAAAAATTGAGATAATATAAAAGATATAAATAGTAAAATATTTAGGTGAGTTTATATTCCACCATTAGATAAATTATGAAATTTAGTTTGAATTAAGGATTTAAATATTCTACTTAATTCACAAAGTAATTTAAAGGAAAGATTTTTTCTAAGTCCTTTATGGTTCAAATAGTGAGAACAATTTTAATTATTGATTATAAATGATGTATAAGAAAAATAATAGATATAAGAAAAATAATAGGAAAAATAAGGTTAATTGTGAATACAATTTTAAACAAGAAGAACAGTTGTTGGAAGTTATTAAAAGGCAAGAAGAAATTATTTCTTTTTTAAATAATTATATTAATATACAAAAAGAAGAAATAGGACAGTTAGAAAATCTGTTATCATTAATATTAGAAGATAATGATAACACTGACAATATTGAAGATATATATCAATTTAATAATGTATTTAGGAAAAACAAAAATCCATTTGTTTCTGATCCAGATATTTTTAGCAAAAAATACAAAAAAAGACCTTGAAAATGATATTCAAAATAAATATAAAACTGTTGCTCTAATAAACTTTAATTAATATAAAAGTTTAATAGTATTAATGTTCTTTAAGTTATTGGATGCTTTGTTGATGGAGGATATTATTATATATAGCCCTTAACAAGGTTTAAATAAAAAGGGGCTGAGCACCAGCCTTGAAGCATGTGGAGGAGACATTGTTTCCCGTGAAGCGTGTAGAGAGCTTCAAATCGTAATCCCTGTTTAAAGGCAGATTTGAGTAAGTCTCTCAGTGCGATACAATAGTTGTAAACTTAAAGAACATTAAAAAATATTTAATTTATTTTGTTATTTTAAAAAAACATGTTAAAATCAATTATGTCAAAGAGATTTAAAGCTATCTCAGCTTCAGAAATTTCACAAAATCCTTTAGTAAT
>JALUWO010000122.1 GCA_027019405.1 Candidatus Altimarinota bacterium
TATATTTATTTGTCAATTAATAGAATCAACATTTCAATTTTTTAATAATTTAATTTGCAATTCTTTTCAATCTGGAATGTATAATTCTTTTCCTTCAACAAGCATTTTATTATCATCATTTCATTGTGCAGTAATTGTTATATCACCATTTTTATCAACATTAGCTGAAAAATCTAATGCAGTTAATTCACCAGCCTTAGCAAATCCATTTTTAACCAATATAAAATGAGCATATTCATTTTGAAGCTCTTCAGTCTGGTTAAATAGCATCTTATCTTTTAACATATCAGTATAAATTTTATCATTGTCCATAACAGCATCAATTTCTGCTTTTATACTATTTGAACCTTCATATTTACCTTTTGTTTCTGCTAACTCTCTTTCTAAGCATTCTATTTGATAATTCATTGGAATAGCAGTCAATAAATAACCACCAAACAAATTATTTAATGAAGACAAATCTATATTCTTAAACAAATCTTTAACATCTGTTCAAGCTTGTTTAGTTAGATGTCAAATATTGTGAGCTAATTTTTCTAATCATTCTCATAATCTACTCAAATTTAAATGTAATTTTGGAAGTCCTCATTTTGCCAATAAAGCTCATATAATTCAACCTGCTATTGCTGCTGAAACTACTTGATGTCTTGCAATATAATCTTTTACTGCATCAGCTCCATTTCAAATATCTTTACCCAAAACATACATTCATTCTTTTCCAAATGCAAACATAGTTCCATCCTCCAAAACTATAGGTGGCATAGAAGCTAATTGCTTATCTATAGCCTGATTAAATCATAATTCACTATAGTTTAATTTATTAGCTTTCATTAAAATTGTTTCATTTTTTTCTGTATCTCAATTTTTCACTCCATCTAATTGAACTTTTACATATTTCTTATCTCAAATTGCTTCATCAGGATTTATTTTCATAAAACCATCTTTTGTAATTTCTATTACAGGATCTTTTGTAATAAAATTATCAAAAGTTTTCTTACCATCTGGACTCTCTAACCATTTTTTAATAGCATCATCTTGTAAATCTTTTTTACTAATTTCAGTAGAAAGAGAGTTATTTGAAGTAATTTGTTTAGTTAAATATTTTTTATAAGCTAAAGCTATTTTATATTCAGGTGTCTTTTTATCTTTTTCTTTTAATTCTCCATCATTAGCTTTTAATAACAAATCTGCTATTTTATCTGCTATATCTGATATAACCTCACTCCTTTCAAAATGTCCAAGTGGTTTTTGTAACCATGTTCAATCGAAACTATCCCCAATATGATAACCTTCAAATAATCTTGTAGAACTCATTTTTTCTCCATATGCTCCATATGTCATTTTCTCTTCACTTACATTAGCAGTATCTCAACCAAGTCCAAGTGTAAAAGTTTTTATAAATACATTTCACCATACTGATCAAGTATCTACATCTATAACCTCTACATCTTTTTTTTCTGCAGCATCCAATAAAGCTTTTTGTTTCTGTGTATCGTCCTCTGCAAAAACTATTTGATTCCCATACAATCATTTTCAAGCCTCTTTATAAATATCAGAAATAGATTTAATATTATCTTTATATTTCACTAAAAACTCTTTCATAGCATATGCAGCCATCTTACCATCAGAAAATCATTTTTCTAAGTTTAAAAATACAGAATCTGCTTCTATTTTTTGTTTCACATTATCAAATTGCATTACTAAAACTTGATTTCCTACCGTCAATACTGTAGTTGTTTCAGAATTTAATACTGTATCTAATCTTTGATCAAATTCATGTTCAGCTTTTAAAGCTGTAAGAGTTTTTTGTTCTTTTTCATGATTTTTATTAGTTTCTGTAGAAGTATCTATAGATTTAGAGTCTTTTACATTATTTTTATCAGGTTCTTTAACACTATTATGATTTTTATCAGATTTATTCGATTTTTCAGAATTTATTTTTTCTTTAGTAGTTCTTTTATTAGATTCCGATTTTTTTAATTCTGATAATTTTTTCTCAATCGCTTTTATAACTGTTTTTATCATTCCATCTATCCGTTCTTTTGACTTTTCATTTTTTGATCTATGATTATATCCATCCTTTTCAGCTAATAAAGATTGTTTCAAATTTTTTAAACTTTTTTCATCCAAGCATTCTAACTGAGATTCTTTAAATTTTTGTAATTCCTTTAACTCACTTGAACTTAAACTTCAAGCATTTTCAAACTTTAATTGTTCTGTCATTTTTCTTTTTATTTAATAATAAATTTAAATTAACATAAACAATATTAGAGATTTATTTATTTTTGTCAAATTTTATAATAAAAAAACTATCTTTATTGCAAAAGACAGTTTATAACTTATATTTCAAACAATTTTTTTATATATTTTTAAGTTTTTCGAAAAAATCTTTATATTTTCTTGGACAAATTACTATATCGTGAGTTTTTAATTTTAAAATAATTCATTTATCTACATAACCACAAAGATACAATATTTTTGAAATAGCATTAAATTTCATACCTACCTTATAATGTAATGGAATATTTTTTATCTCTCGAACTTTTTCTATATCTGAAAATGGTATTTTATAATGTTTAAAAGGTCATTTAATAAATAAAGCATTATCTTTTATGGTATATTCATACTTAAACATTTTAAAAAGATAAAACAAAGTTAATCATAAAAAAATAACTACAATTACTTCAGTATAATCATAAGTTTTTCACATATAAGGAGCAAATA
>JALUWO010000123.1 GCA_027019405.1 Candidatus Altimarinota bacterium
GTCTTTAAGTCTCTTGCGGTGTACTGGTACATAGGTAAGCCATACTTTCTTAGCAAGTCTTTCTTTTGTTTAAGTGCTAATGACTGTTCTAGGTAGTTTGGTATATCTGTGAGTTCTTTGACATCTATCTGTATCTTTTCAAAGGCTAGATACTTTTGTTTGATGGCTCTACAGTCTTTTTTCTTCTCACTCTTTTTGTAATGTTTCCTAAGTAGTCCCTCTTTCTTCCATATAGCATACACAGTTGATGCAGAGGGTATCTCTGTGCTACCGTGTTGATTTAAATACGATATACTGTCCAGTTTCACCACGTTATGGTTGCCTAATTTCATAAAGAAAAAAGTGATAGCTTAACAAACATGATAGTAAAATCTTTACACCATATAAGGATTTTAAATTATGTCACAAGTCTATCACCCCAATGCTAGAACAAACCAGCATCTAAGAGAGATGATACAAAAATCTGATTTAACAAATGTTGAGTTGGCATCCAAATACAATGTAAACATACAAACTATATCCAAATGGAGAAGTCGAGATTTTATTGAAGACAAAAGCTCAAGACCAAATACAGTACACTATGCCCTTACATCCCTAGAGAAAGAGCTTATACGCATAGTAAGGACTTTAACGTGGATGGAGCTTGATGATTTAGTGGATACTGTTGAAGAGATGATACCTCATGCAAACAGGAGCAACATCTACAGAACGTTAAAGTCATTCGATATAAACAAAGTGCCACAAGCTCAAAAAGCCAAAGCTAAACTGTTCAAAGAGTATGAGCCTGGCTACCTGCATATCGATGTCACTTATCTACCTAAATTTGATGGGCAGAAATATTATCTATTTGTAGCTATAGACAGAGCTACAAGGCTACTGTACTATAAAGTTTACAAAAATAAATCAAGTAGTAATGCGGTAGCATTTTTAAAAGAGTGCAAAGAGTACTTCCCTTTTTACATTACACACATACTCACAGACAACGGACTAGAGTTTACAGACAAATGGGCAAGAGGTAAAGGATTTGTGAGTGGCAATCATATCTTTGACAAAGAGTGTTCTCTTGTAGATGAAAAAAGTCAACAAGAAGCCATAGAACACAGGCTTACAGCTCCATACACACCTCAAACCAATGGAATGGTTGAGAGGGTTAATGGTACAATTAAAAATGCTACAATCAAAGCAGAAGACTATGCAACTATTGAAGAGGTAAAAAGAGAGTTAAACAAATTCTTGATATACTACAACTTCAACAGAAGACATGGGTCTTTGAAAAAAGAGTTAAAAGTAAGAACTCCATTTGATGCAGTTCAGAGTTGGTTTCAAACGAAGCCTGAAATATTTAAGATTTTACCAAATGTGTTTCAAGATATTGCTTTTAGAAGGGTACAACGTGGTGAAACTTGACATATAAGCACTTTAATGTAAAAGCCATCGTTGCCCTACCTATACATACATTTTCCCCACACACAATGACGAATACTA
>JALUWO010000124.1 GCA_027019405.1 Candidatus Altimarinota bacterium
TATTCTTGCTTGAGTGTGTAGGGGGTTTATGAACAACCCTGTTAGACTAAGACTAGAAGATAATTTCTTATCTCCTAGTTTTAGCTACGAAACCACCACTTAGTTATAAGTGGTGGTAGTTCATTTTTTCAATTATTAGCTAAAAAAGAAGTTAAAGAAGAATAATTTAGATTATACTTTTTTTTTATAAGAAAATATTCAATAACATTTATTGTTATTACAAGCAAAATCTCAAAACATATAAGGACTTTCTCAGGCTATATTAGGAAACATTATTAAAATATTATTTGATTTTTTTAAGTTATCCATAATTTTGACTTTTTTAAAATCAATTATTTTTAAATAATCAATATCAATATTCTTTAATAAAATATTTTTATTCATTCAATTAAAAGTTAATTTATTAAAACTAAAAAAATATATTATACTAATTAAAAGTACTATTCAAACTATTTTAAAAATCATAATTAAAACTAAATTAAATAACTAAATAAAATAAATTATAAGTATTTTCATTTTTTTTCAAATAAAAAAGAAGAGATTTTTCTCTTCTTTTAAACTAATTAAATTAGTTTTTAATTTCAAATTAATTTTCAATAACTGGTGTTGTTGCATTTAATTTCATAACTTTTTTTCCATCTCAACCAAACAATTTTAATACTTCTGCTTTTTTACCTGTTGAACCTATACCTAAGTTAAGAACAGCACAAGTATAAAACTTATTTTTTCTAGTATTATCTGCAAATTCAGCATATTTTCTATTATTTATAGTAGAACACAATAAAAAACCTCCATAATTTTCATCTATACCACCCATATTAGTTGTAGGAGGGATATATGCAACTTCTGTATTCCATTTAGCTCATACATTAAAATTTAGATTATTTAAAAAGTCTTGACAAGTAGTTCTTCACATATCTGCATTTGTAACAGCTTTAACTGCTTGTTTAAATTTATCAATATTATATCCCATTCATTTTGGATGTTTTACAAATTTAGTAATTGCAGTAGCTGTTGGGTCAGTAGATAAAGGAGTAGATGCATCTTTACCAAATAACGCTCACATAGCATTTTTGGCTTGTTTAATATTTAATCATTCTTCATCTAAATCATTCATACAACTATCAAAAGATTTTGATACTAAATCCATTTTTTGTTGTAATTCCATATCTTTATCAGCATTACCAGAGTTTCCAAGTAAAGCATACATTAAAATACCAATAATAATTACAACTACAATCATTTCAATCAATGTAAATCATTTTGTCTTAATTTGTTTTAGATTTTTAAACATTTTTTTGTATAAATAAATAAATAGCAATTATCTATATAATGTTTTTATTCAACTTTTCAAGTCTTTATATAAAATAATGAAATCATTAACATAAAAACTACTAATACACTAATTGCAACTTCTGTTGGTCAAGTTTCTTTTTGTTTAACTTTATTTACAATTTTTCATTTAACTATTTGTTTTTTTACTGCCTTAGTTTTTTTATATTGAAACATATAATCTATTTCCAAAGTAGAATTATTTTTTAATACTCCTTCTTTACTTGGCAACAATTCATTTACTTTATTTCATTTATCAAATATTACTTTAAATACTTTCTGATTATTTAATAATGTAGATAAGACTTGTTTATCAATATCATTAAATTCTCATTGTAAATAAACTTTATCTGTTTTCTTAATAGTTATTCCATTTTTATTCAATTCTGTTAATGATAATTTTTTAATATTTCAACCACCAACAATTATAAAATTAATTTTATTATTTAAACCTCATAAATCTAATACTTTCCCTGATACATCTGTAATAGTTACACCAGACAATGCTATATCATCAATTCTATTTCCTGTAAATTCTACTACAAAATTACTTTCTTTAGGTAAATAATTTACATCAAATATTAATTTATCTCAAGAAATACTATATCACAATTCTTTTAACTGTTTTTTTTGAATATTTGTATTATCCTTATTTCAAGAATTTGTATTATCCTTTGATATTCCTCAAGTTTCTCATTGTCAACCAAATAAATCTTGATTATTATTGGACTGCTTTGATGTATTATTTTGTTTATTTGTAGTAGTAGTTGTTGTATTAGTTCAACTACTTGGTGTATCTAATCCTAAATCGCCAAATAAATCATCACCATTATTAGCAAATGTATTAGATAATAAAACACTAAACATAAGCATAGTTCATAATATTAATTTCTTTTTCATTGTATAATTTTATTATAAATAATATAAAAGGTATTTTTATAATAATTATTTTTATAATAATTCAAGTGATTTTTTATTTATTTCTAAATAATTTATACCATATCATCTCTTTGGCTATATTAAATGCATTAGAAGAACTTTGTCATTTACTTAAACTATAATCTGTATATTTTATAATAATTGGAACTTCTTCAAATTTTAGTTTTTTTCTTACTATAATATCTTGGATTTCACTTGCGTGAGCCATTCAATCTAATGTTATATTTATTTTATTTAGTGTTTGTTTTTTAAAAACTCTATAATTAAAAAGCAAGAGTACCACCACTTAGTATAAGTGGTGGGTGAATTGCTTGTATCTTATCATAAGTATTTTTATTAAAAATTAACTTGATTTTTATATGAGCATTATTATTATACCTGCA
>JALUWO010000125.1 GCA_027019405.1 Candidatus Altimarinota bacterium
TAAAATAAAAAAAGAAAAAGAAATAAAAGATAATTCTATCAAAAAAAATGTAATTTTAAAAGAAAAAGTAAATAAAATAAAAGAAAAAATAATTAAACACAAAGAAGAAACTCAAAAAATATTAAAACAATTAATAATAAAAAAAATTGATAATAAAATTAATCAATTTAAAAATAATATAAAGTTTATAAATCTTAATAAAAATAAAAAAGCTATATTATTATCATATATAATAAAAAAAATTGATGATAAAATTAATCAAAAAGAAAATATAGCAAATAGAACAGAAATTTTATGAATTCAAATTGAAATATATAAATATTTAAAAAATCAATTTATAAAATTAAAAGAAGATGTAGAATTATAATTCTACATCTTCTTTTTTTAAATCACTATTTTTAAAAAATTTTTCAATATACAACCTTTTATAAAAAAGATATGTAAAGACTAAAACAAAAACATATTTTACAATATCAAAAAATTCTTGAAAAATAGAAACTATAAAATTATTTAAGTAAAAATTTCAATAATAAGAACTTATTTGATCTTTTATATTTTTTACCATATCTTGATTAATATTGTGATGTTGATAACTATTATATAATCATTGTATATCTAATATATCAAATATTGATGTAGTAAAAATTCATAATATAGAACCTATAATAGAAAATACAATTCATAAAATAATTGATAATAATAAAAAATTTCAAACTATTCTCCACCAATTTCAATCAGTTATTTTTACTGATCTAATAAAATCATCTTTTGTATAACTATTATTATCCACTGCAGAAGTTATTGAAAAATTTATTTTTACTCATCTATAAATCATAAAAATAAACATAACAAATAATCCAAAAAATAATATTTTCAATCAATAAGATACTAATAATACTATACTTAAATATTTTCAAATAATAAATAATACTCATCAAAAAGATATAATATAAAAGGGAATCAAAACTATATATGCAAATATATGCCAATAAGTATCAAAAGAAGGAATAATACTATTAAATCAATATTTTATATTCTCTTTTATATCAATAACTTTATCCTCAAAAATATCTTTTGTTGTTTTTATAGTTGCTAATAAAAATCAAACAAAAAATGTTATATATAACAAAAATCAAACTATTATAAAGAAAAATAATATAAGATAAAAAGGATTAGAAAATATATTTATATTATTTATAGAATTTAAATTTCAAAGTAAAACATAACTAACAAAATTCCAAATAAAAATTCATATAAATAATTTATAAATATAAATTGGAAAAACTAAATATAAAAAATTCTTTTTATCACTAAATAATAAATTATAAGTTTCTTCTATTCTATCAAAAACTCAAGCTTTTAGTTCCTTCATAATACAAAAATTTGAAATAATATATAAAACAAGTATAGTACAATTACTTTAAAAAGTAAATTTTAATTTTTATAATTTTTTTATTATGCTATTTATAATGCAACATGCTATTTTATTTGCTATTATCTGAATAATATTATTAATTCTACCTTTTGTTTTATCATTTATTTTCTACAAAAAAAATATTAAAAAATTAGCTCCAAATTTTAATATTTCAAATATAAGAGTTTTTATAGATACTTTTATAGCTTTATTATGAGCTAATATAATTACATGAATTATATCACTTTTTATATTAAATTGAATTGTATTACTAGCAATCCAAGCAATATTATTTTTCTTTATTTTAAAAATAATATTATCTAAAAAAGATTGAATAGATAAAAAAAATGCAAATCAAATTGCATCAAATACAGTATGAGCAGTATACTGAATAATGTTATTAATATGAGTTATTTTAGCTTGAATTATTATGGCATTAATTATGCATTAAAAAATAAAAAAGTTTAGCAAATTTGCTAAACTTTTTTATTTTAACCTTTCTCTCAACCACTCATTTAATTCACTAATTTTCACTATTTCTTGTTCCATAGAATCTCTATGTCTAACTGTAACATTACCTTCATCATAGTTACTTGAATCAACAGTTACACAAAAAGGCACTCAAATTTCATCCATTCTAGCATATCTCTTCCCTATTGAACCAACTTCATCATATTCACACATAAAATCTTCAGATAATTGAGAAAAAATTTCTTTTGCTAAATCTCCAATTTTCTTAACCACAGGAAGTACTCAAACTTTTATTGGAGCAACTCTTGGTTCAAATTTTAGATAAGTTCTATTATTTTCTTCATCAATAGTATAAGCATCAAGCATTGTAGCAAGTAAAAGTCTAGTTAATCAAACTGAGGGTTCAATTACATAAGGAATATATTTTCTATTTGTAACTGGATCAAAATAACTCATATCTTGTTTTGATTCAGCCATATGTGCTTTTAAATCAAAATCAGTTCTATCAGCTATACCCCATAATTCCCCCCAACCAAAAGGATATTTATATTCTATATCAGTAGTAGCATTTGAATAATGAGATAATTCATCTTGTTCATGATCTCTTAATTTCAAATTTTCTTTTTCTATACCTAAAGTATTAGTTAAGAAGTTCATACAATTATTTTTCCACTCAGCATGAGCTTCTAAATCTTTTCATGGCTCTACAAAATATTCTATCTCCATTTGTTCAAACTCTCTTGTTCTAAATATAAAGTTACCTGGAGTAATTTCATTTCTAAAAGCTTTACCAACTTGAGCTACTCCAAAAGGAATTTTTTTTCTAGAAGTTCTTAATATATTTGGAAAATCTACAAAAATACCTTGAGCTGTTTCTGGTCTTAAATAAATTGTAGAAGAACTATCATCAGTTACTCATTGAGAAGTTCTAAACATAAGATTAAATTGTTTTGCTTCAGTCCAATCTCATGGTTCACCAGTTTCTGGATTCAAAACATTTTCATCTCTCATAACTTTAGTTTGAATTTCTAAACTCCAAGATTCAGGAACTAGATTATTAACTCAATATTTTTCTTTTAAATAATTTTCAGCATCATCTAAATTTTCAATTAAATCTTCAAGAAGTTTATCTGCTCTAAATCTTTGATTTGTTTTTTTATCATCAATTAAAGGGTCTGAAAAACCTCATACATGTCCTGATGCAACCCAAGTTTGTGGATTCATTAAAATAGCAGCATCAAGTGATACCATATTTGTTTTCTTTTGAACAAATTCCTTTAACCAAAGATTCTTTATATTTTCTTTTAATAAACTACCATAAGGACCATAATCCCAAGCATTTGCAAGTCCTCAATAAATTTCAGAACCAGCATAAACAAATCATCTATTTTTTGCTAGATTAACTATATCCTGCATATTTAATTTTGTTGTCATAATTTCATTGTTAAAAATTAAAACTATAAAACCCCAAGAAATCTATAAGGTTTTATAAATTTCTTGGGGTTCTTTTTAATTTTAAAAGAACGGTTCCACCCAATTTTTTAACTTTTATAATAAATAAATATTCTATTCTGCTTTACCATCACAGACATAACAAATAAATTATTTACTATCTGCTTAAGAGAATAATTATTTTATCAGTTTTGTAAAGAATTTTTATTATTTTTATCTCTTAATATTCTATCTAATCAATTTAAATAAGCATTAATTGATGCTTTAACAATATCTTTATTTATAGATTCTTCTTCATAAATTATATCTCAAATCTTTAATTTCATATATACTTTTGCTAAAGCTTCTGTCTTTTTTCATAATGCATCAATTGTAAAATCTATTAATTCAACTTCATTTTCTAAATCATATTTTTTCTTAATAGTTTTAAAAATTGCATCAACTGGTCATACTCAATATTCTTTTACATGATTTTCAGAATTTTTAGAATAAAATATTGATTCTGCCAAAATTCTTTCTTCTCAAGTCAAAGTAACATTATAATCATCTAAACTTACATATCTTTTTATTTCAAATCAATTAGAATTTAAAAGTTCTCTTATATCATCCATTTCAATATAATCTCTAGTTTTTGTTAATTGCATAAATTTATCATAAAATAAATCTAATTTATCTTCTTCTAAATCTATCAAAAAATATTTTTTTATTGCATTTTTTAATCAAGCTCTTCAAGATAAATTTGTAAGAAAAAAACTTTGTTCTCTAACTAATCATATCTCTTCTGGTGAAAGTATTTCATAAGTATCACTTCTTTTATTAACTCAATCTTGATGAATTCAAGATCAATGAGTATGAACTCATCTTCAAATTATTGGAAATTTCTCAGGAATTCTTTCTCAAACAATTTCTGAAATTCTTGTAACAAGAGGATAAATATTTTCTAAAACTATTTTTTCATTTAATTCTAATTGAAAATAATCTCTACATTTTATTAAATTTGTAATAACTTGTACTAAATCAGTATTTCAAGCTCTTTCTCAAAATAAAGGAGGAAATGTTCATTGTATCATATCAGCTCAAGCTAAAAGTGCAGCTAAACTATTTGCACTAGCATTTCATAAATCATTATGAGCATGAATACTTAAATCAACATTATTTCAAACTATTTTTCTTGACTGAGTTATTATTTCTTTAATTTGTTCAGGTTGAGCAAATCAAACAGTATCTGGAATATTTATTATTTCAGCTCAATATTGTTTAGCTACTTCTATTACTTTATATAAAAAATCTCTTTCAGTTCTAAGAGCATCTTCTGGTGAAAACATAAGTTTTCATTTTCATTTTAATAAATCATTTGTATATCAAACATATTTTTTTACTGATTCTAAAATTTCTTCTTGATTTTTTCATAATTTTTCCCTATGACTTGGTGAAGTTCATATAAAAGTATGAATTCAATAATTATTTCCATCTTTTAAAGCTTCATAAGCTTGATTTATATCTTCTATATTTGCTCTTGCAAGAGAATAAACTCTAGCATTAACCATTTTTGAAACTTTATCTATTGCTTCAAAATCATCACTAGAAGCTCTAGCAAATCATACTTCTATAGAATCAACTCAAAACTCATCCAAAACTTTTGATATTTGAATTTTATCATCTACTTTTGCAATTTTTTTTGAACCTTGAAATCAATCCCTAAGAGAAGTATCAAAAATTTCTACTTTTTTATTCATAATTATTTATAATTATATTATAAGTTGATTTAAAATTTTCTTTAACTTTTTTTAATTCTTTTATTCTTTTTTCTTCCAAAGCTTTAGAATAATTTTCTTTTAAAAATAAAGGAATATAAACCTGCTTTATTTTATATTTATCAATAAAATAAAAATTAATATGAAAAGGAGAAAAACTATAAATACTTCAATCTAACTGAAAAGAAAAATCTAAAAAATTAAAAATAATCTCATCTCCTCAATCCAATATTATTTTTAAGTTTGTATTTCATTCAAATTTAACTTTTTCTTCTTCTGGAAGTGAATCTAAATCAAAATAAAATTCTTTACTATCAAAATTATTATTAATTTCCATTTTTTATAATTTAAAAAATTAAAAAACTCTCTTTTTTACTAAGAGAGTTTTTAATAGCAATATTTTTTATAGCTAAATTAAATACCTCTTAGGCTATTTCCTAAAAGTAATAATAAAACAGCTAATGTAATATTTACTATTCTCATATAATTATTATCTTAATTAATATATCTTATATATAATTATTTTTTTATATAAGTCAATAAAAAATAAAATTATTTTTCTATTTTTAAAGCTTCTTTATGAATTCTATTCCAAATATCTTCTATAAAGCCTTTATCTAAATTATATTCTTTTCAGGTTTCAATTTTATCATTTAAAACTTCATTCCATCTATCTTTTTGTAATGGATTCATTCATATTTCCTTTTTTACTTTTCATATTTCATCTACTAAAGTAAATCTTCTAAAAAGTAAATATAATATTTCCCTATCTATTCAATCTATTTGTTCTCTAAATATTTTTAATAATTCTTTGTTTTCCATATATCTTAATCATTAAACAATTGAGTAATATCAATTCAAAATTCTTTATCAATAGAAGCTTCATCACTATATTTTTTAGTATCTTTTACTTTTTTTACTTCTGCTTCTCTTAACTTAATAGAAAAATCAGCTATTTTAAATACCCATCATCTAGTTGCATCAGTATTATAATCTGTAAATTTTTTAACTATTCATTTTGAAACTGCAAAATCAACTATTTGTTCTTGCCAATTTTTTGGATTTTTAGGATCATAACTATAATCAAATCAAATAGCTTTTATAAGCATTCATAAAGTTTCTGTTTTTGTAATTGGATCTTCTGGTCTAAAAAGTTTATTTTTTGAAATTAAATTATTTTCAACTAAAGGCTCAATATTTACACATGCCCAAGAATTTGGTTTTGTAGATGTTAAATCTTTAAATAATCATTTACAAGTAGATGATTTTTTTAATCAAGCAACTCATCTAGTAATAGCTCAAATTTCTTGTCTTAAAACATCTGAATCAAGATTATACTTTACAGGATTATCCATATGATTATTTATAATTCATCTTTTTGCTAAATCATTTGCAGAGCTTAATTGTTCATTTGTATAAGCAAAAGCTCATCAAATTAAAAAAAATCAAAAAGAAACTCAAATTAATATTTTTTTCATAAAACTTAATAATAAAAAAATAAATACTCTTTAAATATAATATTTTTAATATTTTATGCAAAATAAAAGATATTTACAAATAAATAAATATCTTTTTAATCTCATATATCTAATAATTTTTCTATTTTTTGTATTTTTAAAAATAAATCTATTAATTCTTCATTTAAATCATCAAGTTTATCATATTCTCAATTTAAAAATAATTTTGATTTCTTTTTTTCAATTTCTTCATACTCCTTTTTCAATATCTCATAATAATCTTCTAAATTTGTTTCATCTACTTCTTCTTCATCATCTTTATCATTTTCATCATCTATAAAATTTTTATCATCATAAATTCAAACATTAACTTCTCTATTAATAAATTCATTTCAAATCAAATCTACATTATCTGACAATAAATAATCTAAATTATCTTGAGTTATTTTATTCTCAGTCTCTTCAAAAACATCATTTACTTTAATTGTATTTTTTTCTAAAAATAATATTTTATCTTTATTTTCTTCAGCTTGATTTTTTAGCTGATTTATATCATCAATTTCTTCAGTAACTAAATAATCTTTTTGTAATTTAGGATTTTGTTTTAAAACTTCAAAATATTTTATTATCAAATTTAAAAAATCTTCAAAATCATCTATACTATTAATTTTCTGTATAATTTTATCTATATCTATTCATGAATATTTTAATCTATAAAGTTTTAAAAAAATAATTTTATAAACTCTTTTAAGTCTATCCTTTTTTGATTCTACTTTATTTTTAAGTTTTAATCTAAAATAATTTTTTCATATAAATTTTAAAATCTTAGGATATATTTTTAAAACTTTTGAATTTCAAATTTCTTTCTTAAAATCATTCTTAAAATTTTCTTGTCTTTCCTCAGTCTTATCATCATTTAATTCATAATAATGATTTTTTACTATTTGTTTTTTTTCTTCACTCAAAACATTAATAGAATCTAAAAAATTATTAGTTTCTTTAAATTTTAAACTTATTTTAATTAAATCATCTTTATCTAAAATATTATGTTTTTCCAAAGCTTCCAGAACAGGATAATTATAATTTCTTCTTAAATCATTATTTTTTAAAAAAATATTTTCAAATGAGAGATTTTTATCAAGTAAATTAAAAAATTTTGTTTCTAAAATATTTTTTCTTTTAAGTTCTAAAGGGAAAATATTCAAAGCTTTTTTAAAAGAATTTTTTAAAATTTCTTTATCATTTAATTCTGGATTATCCAATTTTTCAAGCTGGAAAGCTACATTTATAAATCTTTTAAATCATAAATTCTCTTGAGAAAAAACAATATCTAAAAAATTACCAAATTCTTTTTTGAATTTAGATTCTATTTTATTCAATTTTTCTGCATTTTCTTTTCTTGTTTGCAGAAGTTTCAACTCAAGATTTTCTAGATTATTTTTCATAAATTTATTTTATCATAAAAATTATTTAAAAACAAAAAAGATGCTATTTATAGCATCTTTAATTCCTATACTCTTAAATTTTCCAAAGCTTTTATTCTATCATCTAAACTTGGATGACTAGCAAATAAACTAGCTAATCATCTTCCTCTTTTTGATTCTATTTTAAAAGCTGACAAATTATCTTCTTTTCAATCTTCACTATGAATCAAAACTGGTTCCATTTTCTTTAATGCTAATAATGCATTTATCATTTTTTCTTTTCCTAAAAATCTAGCACTTCCCTCATCAGCTTTAAATTCTCTATATCTACTAAAGCACATAGCAATCATAGAAGCTAAAATTCATAATAATAATTCAAAAATTATTGAAGTAATATAATATCCCCAACCAGGCTCATCAGAATCTTTATTTAATTGTGAATCAACAATATTTGCAAGAATTCTAGCAAAAAATATCACAAAAGTATTTAATACTCATTGCAATAAAGTCATTGTTACCATATCTCAATTTAATATATGAGACATTTCATGACCAATAACTCATTTTATTTCATCTTCATTCATATTATCAAGTAATCAGCTTGAAACAGCTACTAAACTACTATTTTTTGATGCTCAAGTTGCAAATGCATTTGGTTCAGAATCTTGATAAATTCAAACTTCTGGCATTTTTATTCTATTTCTTGTAGACAATTCTTCTACTATATCCCAAACTACTTTTTCTTTATTATTTAAATTTACTGCATCCTGAGGATTTATAACTTGTATATTATAAGTTCTTTTTGCCATCCATTTTGACATAAATAAACTTATAAAAGAACCAGCAAATCACCAAACTGCAGCAAAAATTAATAAGCTAGTATAACTATATCAATATCAACTTACACTTATTCAAAAAACTTTTTCAATTATAAATAAAACAATACTTATAACTAATATTACAGCAATATTTGTAAGTAAAAATAATCATATTCTTTTAAACATACTTTTTATTTTTAATTAAATTTTAATATATATTTAGAAAAAATATTCTATATTTTTAATAATTTTTGTCAAACAATTAAAATAAAGTTTTTTGAGTTTCCTCTTTAATATCTTTACTAATATTTTCCCCTAAAAATAAGTTAACTATTTCTAAATCATACTTTATATTATGTCCTACTATTAAAATATCTAAATCAAATAATTTTTCTAAAAATTCTTTTAATTTTAAATCAGATACTTTATTTCATTTATGTAATCTATTTACATAAAAAATATTTTTATCATCTAGGTAGATACTTATTCAAACTAATTTTGCTTTTATTATATTTAATGAAGTAGTTTCAGTATCAAAAACAATCTTTTTATATTTTTTTATTTTATTTAATAATAATTCCAATTTATTATCATCATCAATTATATCAACACTCAAATTTAAATCTTCCCAATTTTTTAATTTTGGAGCCTCTTTTCATAATAAGCTATGAAATTCTAACTTCTCAAATAATTTTTCAACATCATTGTTTAGATATTCTCATGGATTAAATTTATAATTATCTAAATTGAAATTATTAATATCAACATCCAATTTTATAGTTGCAAGTTTTTTACTTAAAAAAGCATTTTCTTCTGATTTTATAAGCTTTTCAAAAGTTTTTCATTTAAAAATTCAAAATATTTTTTTTATTTTTTCTTCTCAAAAATTTTGAACTAATATTTCTTTTCTTTCCTTTTCTGAAATATTCTCAAAATTATTTTCCTTTATAAAATTATAAATATCTTCTACTGATCAAATAATATTAATTAAATCAACTGCTTTTTTAGGTCAAAATCATTCAATTCAAGGAATATTATCAGCTTTATCTCATACAATAGCTAAATAATCAATTATCATCTTAGGTTCAACTCAGAATTTTTCTACAGTTTCTTTTATCCCAAACTTCTTTTTTTTCATTGTATCATAAATCTTTACATTATCTGAAACAAGACTAAATAAATCTTTATCTCAAGTTAATATATCAATTTCATAATTATTATTTCAAGAATATTTTTTAGCTAAAGTTCAAATAACATCATCTGCTTCAACTCAAGAAACCTCAATAATAGGAACTTTCATCTTTCTTACCATATCTTCAATTATTGGAATTTGACTTCTTAAATTATCAGGCATTTTATCTCTTGTAGCTTTATAATTAGAATCTATTTTATCTCTAAAAGTTCATCATTTAGCATCTTTTATAAATAAAATATAATCTGGTTTTTCTCTAATTAATTGATCTAAAAAAAATCTAGCAATACCAAAAACAGCATTTACAACTTCTCAATTCTTTGTTGTAAATTCAGGCATTCCAAAAAACATTCTATAAATAAAACTATTGGCATCTATCAAGTAAATTTTTTTCATATTTTCTTATTTTTGTTAAAATAACTTTATATTATTCTACTATAAAACAAAAAAAAGCAAAAAATAATCTTTGACATTTTTAAAAAATAAATATTATAATAGTCCATATAAAAATAGGAGGTGTAAAATGGATTAAAACTAATAAAAAGGTTTTATTGATTAACCTTTTAAAAAGCAAAACTGCAGATTGCTTAAAAAATAATCAAAAAACAAAAACAAAGGTTGAAAAATGTTACCAGAAGACAAAAAAGAGTTTGTAAAAAACAGAGTAAAATCTCAAGTCAAAAAACATTGGAAAAAAGATTTCAAGCAAATCATTCCCAATGATTCAAAAAGACTTGAAATTTATAAATCAGCATGGGCTCTCAGAGAAGAACAAGGTGGAGCAATTCCTAACAGAAAACTAATAAAACTTTTGATACTTCATCTTGGTCACTGGGA
The DNA here is from genome assembly GCA_027019405.1 of Candidatus Altimarinota bacterium. Lineage (GTDB taxonomy): Bacteria > Patescibacteriota > Gracilibacteria > BD1-5 > UBA6164 > JALUWO01. The sequence goes on from JALUWO010000125.1 coordinate 10,820, forward strand.
TTCTAAAAAAAGAGGTGCTAAAATGCCTAATGATAACCAAGGTTATCATACAATTAGTGCAAGATAGCTACAAAAAAGCCAGGTAATACCTGGCCTTTATTTTTATCTATTTTTCTAAATTTTCTCAAAAAGTATCAACATATAATTTTTCTAATAATTCAGAATCTATTGTATGATTTTGTGATCAAATAAATCATGCTGTAACTGAAGCTAAAACTGATCATAATCTAGCACTAGTCTTCCAAGTATAACCTTCTGATAATCAATAAATCAACCCTGCTCTATATGCATCTCAGCATCAAGTTGAATCTATCTCATTTTGATTTTCAACTCATTCTATTTCATCTAAAAAATAATTATTATCAAAAATTTTACTTCATTTTAATCAATAGGTAATAATAATCTTATCAAAAGATTCTATAATTTCAGAATCTGTAAGCTCTGATATTTTCTTTATCAATTCAAATTCATATTTATTTACAATTAAATAATCTGCATATTTAAAAGATTCTATAATCTCTTCTTTTTTCATTTGAATTATTTGAGAACCTGGATCAAATAATACTTTTGATCAAGATCTTTTAAAATCTTTTAATTTCATAAGCATTGAATCAACTGAGTTTGAAGAAACAATAGCATAATCAAATTTTTCATCTACATTACAACTTACTTTATCACTATCTTGAATGGCTCAAAGATAAAAAGCATTTATATGTGAATTTTTTGAGTCTGTAGTTATAAAAGATTTAGCTGTTTTATTATTTTTTGAAAAATATACATTTGATAAATCTACATATTCTTCAAAAAATTTAGGAAAAATAAAATCATTTCAAACTGCTGTAAATAGTTTTGGTTTCAATCAAAGTAAAGCCATATTATAAGATATATTTAATGCTGAACCTCATAATTGCTCTTTTATATCAGAAACAATATAAGATAATTCTAATCAGCTATCTTCCCTAGAATCTAAAACTTCATTTAAATTATTATTTGAAAGCAAAATAGTGTCATAAGCTGTATTTCAATTTACTGCAATTTTTTTCATATAATTTATTTGATAATATATATTTACTTTATAATAACATAAAAATATAATAAAATCAATGATTTAAACTTGATTAATAGCTAAAAATAGTTAAAAATTATTATAATATATTTTAAAAAATAAAAATGATTCAAAATTTTAAAATAATATCTAAAAAAGAATTAGCTCCAAAAATATATGAAATAGTTTTTGAATCTGAAAAAGCTTTTCAATTTAAAGCATGACAATTCATAACTTTTTTACTTGAAAAAATATGATGAAGAGCATATTCTATTTTAAAACAAGAAGATAAAAAAATAATATTAATTATAAAAAAGTGGGAATTAGAAGATTGATGAAAATGATGAAGTAAATACATATGTGAAAGAAATATATGAGATAGTTTAAAATGAGTTTGACCAGCATGACATTTTCTACTTAGAGAAAACAATGAAAATAAATTATTTATATGAACATGAACTTGATTTGTTCCTCTTTATAATATGATATGTTGATCTTTAGAAAAAAAACTTAATTGTAATTTATTTTTAACTTTTTGAGTAAGAACAAGAAAAGATATTTTTTATCTTGAAGAACTAAAAAAACTAAAAAAAGAAAATAAAAATTTTGATTTTGCTATTTATATAAGTAGAGAGAAAGATTTACTAGATTTTGAATTAGAACATGATGATATAGAGATACATTCTTGATATACAACAAATTACCTTACTCCTTACAATATAAAAAAATATAATGAAATCTATATTTGTTGAGCACCAAATATGATAAAATCAACTCAAACAAAATTAGATAAAATATGATTTAACAAAGAAAAAATATACTTTGAAAAATACTAGTAAAATTTACTAGTATTTTTTATTGACTTTTATATTTTTTTTCTTATAAAATACAAAGTTCATTAAAATATATAAAAGATAAAGATAGGATGATATTTATATCATCTGATTTAATTTTGATCAAAATTAAAATTTTCCAATAAAGGAGGTGAAAATTTTTAATCAGGATTTTAGCTTCTAGGTGCATATTTATATGCTTTCAAAAAACAAAAATAAAAAAGGTAAAAATAATGAAAACTCCAATAAAAACAAAAGAAGATTTTAGTGAACTTATTAAAGTAATAACTTCAGAATGTCAATACAAAGCCCCTTTGGCTTTTGGTATTGCCAGAGTTGATTTAGGACAACTTAACCCTGAAAAATCACTTCAGGCAACTTACCCAGTAGTAAACTGGTCTGAAAACTTTGGTAGTGCTGCAGTTTTTATCTCAGCATTACAAGATCAAGGTATTGAGATTGATTTCTCTAAAAATGAAGTTGTGTATGATATCAATCTTGATTTCATTGAATACTGCCTAAATGCATTTAATCCATTCTTGGATGAAGCTACAGGTAGTGCACATAAAAATATTCAGGTTATCTCTGCAATAAAAGAACAAATGCTTACAGGTTTTGTAGAACAAGGTGAATTCAAAGTATGTTTCATCTTTGAAGATGCTCCACTTGAATCTGTAGAAGCAACATACCTCAAACTCTATGCAATTTCCCTTGCAAAAGTTGGACTTCGTAAAATCAATCTAAATGGTGCATTTGGTGCTCTTCCAAATGTTGCATGGTCTGAAGGTATCCCTATTGAGCTTGAGTATCTAAGAGAAAATGAAATCATGCTTAAAGTTATGGATGAGTATCCCCACATTGATTTTGTTGATAAGTTTCCAAGATTTTTACAACATATTATTCCAGCAGATAACACACGTATCCTAGATACAAGTAAAGTTCGCTTTGGTGCACAACTTGCAGCAGGAACAACTGTTATGCCTGGAGCAAGTTATATAAACTTCAATGCTGGAACACTTGGTACAGTAATGGTTGAAGGTCGTATCAGTTCATCAGCTATTGTTGGTGCAAACTCAGATGTTGGTGGTGGTGCATCTATCCTTGGTGTTCTTTCTGGAACAGATGGAAATCCTATCAGTATTGGAGAAAACTGTCTTCTTGGAGCTAACTCTGTTTGTGGAATTCCTCTTGGAAATGGATGTATCATTGATGCAGGATTAGCAATCCTTGAAGGTACAAAAATCATCATAACTGAAAAAGAACTTGATAAAATCCATGAAGTAAATCTTGATTGGATTCCTGTTGATCAACTTTTAAATGATGATGAAGAACTTGAACAAATAGATTCTGAAAATATTTTCTATATCTTCAAAGGATCTGAACTTCAAGGCTTAAATGGACTTCATTTTAGACAAAACTCTACAGATGGAGAAATTATCTGTAAAAGAAGTACAAAAGAAGTAAAACTCAATGAGGAGCTTCATCAATAAAAAAGAGGGGCAAGGAGGCCCCTTAAAAATGATTTAAATATCATCTTTTCTATCTTTGTTTTTTATATATTTTAAAAGACCTGAATAAAAATCAGGTCTTTTTTATAATACCAATTCAAGTACACTTATACTATTTTCCATAGCAAACTCTAAATTATCCATATGATCATCTTTTGCTTCACTATCAGCTCAATCTGATACAGCTTTTATAACTACACATTTATCAAGCATATTATATGCTCTAGCAACTGATAATATAGCAAAAGCTTCCATTTCAACAACATCACCAGAATATTTTTCTCTTAATTCTTGGACTTTATCTTTATTATCTATAAATTGGTCTCAAGTAAGACAAACTCATGATAAAATTAAACCAAATTTTTGTAAATCATAGTTTTCTCAAATAGCATAATCCAAGAAAATTGGTTTTTTAGCATAATCTAAATACTCACCTTCAAAAGGTAGATATAAATCATGTTGAATAAAAGTATTTGGAAGAAAAACGTCTCCTACTTTTACATCTCCATTATCCAAATTTCAAGCTATTCAAATATTAATTAATTTATATACATCATAATTTTCAAATATATAAGTAGTTGCCAAACTTGCTTGAACTTTTCAGATTCAAGATAATACTAATATTATATTATTAGTAGCATCTTCATCATAATCTTTTCTTTCTCAACTAAAAACTTTTATTCATTTAGGAATAGATTTATCATTTAATACTTCTTTTAATCAATATTTTTTTATAATTAAATCTGCTTCTTCCTGCATAGCAGTTATTATAACTTTTGTTAATTTCATATATATTTATTTTTAATTACTTATATTTATTATATTATATATATTTTTTTAAAATTATAAAGTTGAAAATAAACAAAAAAATAATAAAATCACTTTTATAATTATAATTAAAATAAAAATATGAACTCACATTTAGTACAAATATTTTCATTTGGTATATTATCATTTATTGTATGATTTGCAATTGCTCCTTTTTATATAAGACTTTTACAAAAAGCAAAATTGGGAAAGCAAATAAGAGAAAATGCAACAATATGAAAAGCAACAGAATTTTTCAAACTTCATAAAGATAAAGTGGGAACTCCAACTATGTGATGAGCTTTAATACTTTGAACAACTTTTTTAATGGTTTTAATAAGTATTATATTACAAGCAACTTGAACAATATCAAATTCTCTATTAAACAAAAAAGAAACATATCTTATACTATTTACATTATTTACAGTATGAGTTTTATGAGCAATTGATGATTTTATGAATATAAAATGAATCTGAAAAACAAAATGATTATCAGCTAGATTTAAAATGTTTTGGTTAATACTTTTTGCTGTTTTATGATCACTATGGTTCTATTTTAAATTAGATTGGGCAAATAAAGATTTAATAATACCATTTTTACAACATTGAATTCATATATGAATTTGGTTTATTCCATTATTTATATTTGTCATAATAGCATCAGCTAATTCTGTAAATATATCTGATTGACTTGATTGACTTGCTGGTTGATTATTATTATTTGCTTATGCTGTTTATACATACATAACTTATGATCAAGGTTTATTCCTCTTATCTGCATTATGTGTATCTATAATTTGAGCATTAATTGCATTTTTATGGTTCAATGTAAAGCCTGCAAAATTTTATATGTGAGATATGTGAAGTCTTAGTTTAGGTGCAGCATTATGAATAATGGCAATGATAACTAATACATTGTTTGTTTTACTTATAGTATGAGCTATTTTTATATTTGAAACACTAAGTGTAATAATTCAATTAAGTTCAAAAAAATTAAGAAATTGAAAAAAAATATTTAAAATAGCTCCTTTTCATCATCATCTTGAAGCTATTGGTTGGACTGAAGAAACTGTAGTTTTTAGGCTTTGGCTTATTGGTATGATATTTGCAATTTTTTGAGTAATTTTCTATATTTTACAAAAATAATTTCTTTTATATTATTTATCAAAAATATAAACTAAAAAATAAATATGTGATTTAAAATGATAAATGAGCAATTTAAATGTGAAAATTGCTGAAAAGAAATAATAAAACATCCAGAAGGTTCTGCAAGAAATCATTGTCCTTTTTGCTTATATTCTAAGCATATGGATAAAGATTTTCCTTGAGATAGAAAATCAGAATGTTTATGATTAATGAAACCAATTTGAATAGATAATAAAAAAAACAAATGATGGATGATAAAACATAAATGCAATAAATGTGGAAAAGAAATCTTAAACAAAATTGCTCCTGATGATAATTTTCTGGAGTTTATACAAAAAATAAACAAGAATTTATAAATTCTTGTTTATTTTTTTAAATATTTTAGAAAAATATATCATTGCTTTCAATTATTATCCTTATCTTTTGAACTTATAACTTTTACTTTAAAAAATCATTTTTTATGTAATAAAGTCATTTGTTCTACTGTATCTCAATAATATAACCAAGCATTAGTTATTTTCCAATATGGATCTTTTTTTAATTTTATAGATTTAACATTTACTTTATATAAAAATTTTTTACTAGAATTATTATATTTATCTAAATTAGTATTTTTTACTGAATTAAAAGTAATTCATCAAATATTTTTCTTTATTTGCTCATAACTAATATTTCTTCATCAAATACTATTAATTTTTGTAAATTTAATATTTATATCTTTTTTATTAGTATTATTATTAATAGTTTTAGTTTTAATTATTTTAACTACTTTTTTAGTTTTTAAATTTGATTTATAAATATCTTTTAACTCAGACATTCTTTTTAAAATAATAGGCTTCAACATTTTTCTTAGATTTTTATCTTCTACAAAAATAGAATAATAAATAATTATTGAATCCAAATTATCAATTAATCTAGTTTTTATACTATTTCTTTTATAATCTTTAGATAAAATATTTCTTGCAATTTTTTCAAAAAAATTATTTACTTTTTTATATTTATCTCAATCTAAATACAAAAGTTTATAATTTCAAATATATTTTGTTTTTATAAGTTTTGATAAAATTTTTCATGATACTTTATCAAACTCTTTTATATTTACTAAATCAGCTATTGTTTCATTAAATTTATCATCTTCTTGATCTGAATATTTTTGTAAATCCATTCTAAATTTTGTATTCATATATATCATAGAATCTTTTACATTTGACATTGACCATTCATAATAAGGATCATAACCACAAGTTTTATCATAATAACTTTCTGAAAAATCTCCATAAGGACAATTATCTTTTATCAATCTTGGCCCACCTCCTCATCCTGAATATTTATTTTTATTTGTATTTTCTACTGTTGAAGTATTTCAATTATTATTTTGATTAATAACTACTAAATTTCAACTATTATCAGTTTCTAATAATAAATAATATGAAAAGTGATTAGTTTTTATTTTATACTTTCAATTTTCTTTTACTAATCAATTCATAGTAGTCCAAGTATCTAAATCTTCAGAAGTATAAAGTTTATATTTTTTATTTATATCTAAATTATCTAAAACTATTTCAACTCAAGTGTTTAAATTCATTTTAACTCAAGGAATATCAGAACCTACTTTTAAAAGTTTTCATATTTTTAGATTTTTTATATTTTTTCCATCTATTTTTAAACTATCATCTAAAACTAAATCTGAATTTAAATCTGTTGGTAACATAAATCATCACTTCCATTTTACTCAAGAAAGTGTTTCAATACTATCTACATAAGTTCAACTAGAAGCAATTATTTTATTTCATTCTCAAATTAAAATGCTTGTTCAAGTTTTTGATAAATATATTTTTTGATTAAGAACTTTTGATGTAATTCAATTTCTGAATAAACCAAAAAATGTATTTGTATCTTTTGGAAGTATATATTCATTGGCAGAATAAATTCTTTTTGAAGAAACAAAACTTCAACTTAATACTTTTTTATTATATTGATTATCCAATAATGTAATCTTATAATAATACTTTTTTCATTCTTTTATATTTCTGAAAGCCAATTTTACATTACAAACTCATAAATCATTTTTTTTATTACAAACATTATTACCATAATATCATCTTGATATAGCATATTGAGATTCTTCATATAAATTATTTGGATCTTGTCCATATTCTAATTTAAGATATGATGCCTCACTTGGTATAAAATTTTTATCATTTATATTAAAATTAACATGAGCTATTCTAAAATCATCTTGTACTTCCCTATTAAATTTTGAAACACTTCCAAAAGTCTTATTTAAATATCATGTAAGGTAAATATTTCAATCTAATTTAGATGTTATATCTACATCATAAAGTGATTTCAAAATAGTTTTCCAAACTGCTCTATTATCTATTCAAACTCAAAACCAATTATATTTTGAATCTATAAAATCCATATTTCATAAGAAACTAGTTTTTAAGCTTTCTTTAAGTTTTTGATTATTTGTAATAATAAACATAGTTCAAGCTTGACCATGATCAACTCATTGTGTAGTATTTAATTTAAATGTTCTTCAAAATTCAGAATATAAAACAATAGTTACATTATGATTATCTTTAACTTGATTAAAAAAATTACTAACTAAACTTACTACTTCTAAAAATACTTTTTGCATCCTAGATTTAGAATCTGAATGTACATCATATCAACCAAAAGTAGGGATAGAAATAATTTTTCATACATTTTGATTTAATAACTCTTTTACATAATCAAACTTAGATTGTTTAGATCAATTATAGCCATATTTTCAAGTTTTTTCATATAAATTATTTGAAACATTATTTATCAAAAGCATTTTATCATATAATCATTTCAAATTAGAAGGATATTCTCTAGTAGAATATATATTTTCTAACAATGATTTAGTAGTTTTATCATTTTTATAAATATATGATAAACTTCAAATTCATAAATATTTTCATCATCTAAAAATAGCTGGATTATTAGAAGCAGAAATTACTAATCAATCTTCAATAGAAGTCTTATTTAATATAGTATCTCATAAAATTCATTTTGTATCCTCTTTATTTTGTGAAGCATCTAAAGAAGCCATTTGATATGTTGCAAAATCATGTCATCTTGAATGATTTGGAACTCAGATTCTATTTACTACATATAAATCTTTTTTATTCATTAAATTTATAAAACCTGTAAAAGTTTTATTTATATAATATCAAGAACCAAAATCTGATATTTCATTTTCAAACAAAGCACCACTTCATCTTAATACTTTATATCTAGAATATTCATCTTTAGGTCAATAAACACTTAAAGGATCAAATCATCAACTAAGTCTTAATAAAATAAGTTTATTATCATTTAATTTTAATGTATTTGAACTACTAGAAACTGTAACTGAACTATCTTTATATCAAGAATTTAAAATATATTCTGGTTGATTAAGCAAAATCCAAATAACCCCAAAAATTTTATATCTATCTTTAGAATCAAACTTAACTTTGTTAGCAGAAGTATCTGTTGTTAAAAAATTTATAATTTTATTTCTAATTGTATCTGATAAAGTAGTATTTATATACAATTTATCTTCAAAATATGAAATAATTTCATCAGGAGTATATCATCTTTGAATATTTAAAAAATCTATACTTCAAGTATAAGTATTATTTACTCAAGAAAGATATATTTCCATTTTTGGAAAATTAATTTTAAAATTATTAAAATTATAACTTTCTCAATTTATATTAATTTTATTTTCTCAAAGTAAAACTCTTCATCAAGTTGAACTTAATCATCAAGAAAAAGTTAAACTATTTAAATCAATATATCAAGTAATATATTTTACATCATTTGAATCAAAAGTAATTTTATTCTTTATGAATGGATATCAAGAAAAAATAGAATCATTTGATACAAAATTTGTTAAATTAATTACTGAACCTGAAAAAATATCATAAGCATATTTTCTAGCAAAATCTTTTGAAACATAAGTCCAAGCCAATCAAATTGAAGGAGTAAAAAATAATTTATTATCATCAAATCAAGATCTACCAAATATTGTCCCAGGATGATAAGGATACCAACTCAAATTTGTTATATCATCTAATATATAATATTTCTTTATTCAAAATAATTTTGTAAGGTTTCAAACTAATTCTATTGGATTTTTAAAAATAACATCATTTTTATGATTATAAAACATATCTGAATTTAAAATCCATTTAACAACTGGAAGAATTTTAAAATCTTCTTGTATTATTTTATTTGATATTGTATCTAATTCTGACTTTGTCCATTTTTCTCAGATATAAAATCTAAATAATTTATCTGCTAAAAATAATGAAATAGCTTTTTGTCTTTTTGAAAAAATATAATCAATTATATTATCTGGTAATCAATTATTTCAATTAATAGATTCTTTAAGTTTTTGTACATCAATTAATCATCAACTATAAAAAGGAAAACTATCTCAAGAAACTAGTGCTCAAGTTAAAAACTCTATATAATCATTTGTATTTATACTGTTATCATAGGTAACTTTATGATTATCATCTGATTTAAATCAAACTAAAATTTTAGCAAAATTATTTATTTCTTTTTCAGTATAATTTGGAGTATCTCAAGAAGCAAAATTCTCTCATACTTTATATTTTCACATAAGAAATAATTGTAAAAGTTCTCTTGAATAATTTTCATTTGGACTTTTAGGATTTTTTTGATTTAAAAGATCTAAGTAACTACTAATTGAATAATCTCATTTTTTTCAATTATAAAGAATTTTCTTTACTAAAGTTTTATAAGATCAAAACATATTTTCATATATCAAATCATGTGTATCTTGAACATCTTGTAAAGTAATTTTTTTACTACTACTTGTATCAACTGAAAAAATATCTTCAAAAAGTAAAAACAATTTTTCCTTTACTTGATAAGGATCATAAGATTTTCTCAACATATAATACTGATCTTTATGTGAATCTGGATAATATCAAGTTCATAAAGTTAAACCAGATAATGTTTTATTATATTGAGTATAGTCAAGTCCTCAACTTGAAAATAATAAATTTATAGCTCAAGTTCTGCTTCAAGCTTGATATAATTCATCAACTTTTGTTTTATCTACAACTATTAGTGATTTTTTAGCTAAATAAGTAGCATCATCATAAGTCCAATCAGCATAAGTATTTGTAAAAATAAAAATTCAAATAAGTATAAATAATAATTTTTTCATAATATTTTTTTATAAAAGTATTTTTTTAATAAGCTATTTTATTTGATTTAAGATAATCAGATATAAAATTTGAAATAAAAGGAGCAGGTTTTCTAAATAATTTTGATTTAAAATCAATAATTGTTCATACATCAATAAGTCATGAAGCTTGAGTCTTTATTTTTATCCTATTATTTAATAAATCATCTATATTTCCATAAATTGAACCAGTTATAAGTAAAGTATTATTACTAAAATCTCATTTTATTTTTCATCAAACTCAAGATTTTTTTATAGAAATATATGTTCAACTTACTTTTTCAACATTTGATTTTATAATTATATTTCATCATATAACCACAAATGCTATATTATCATCATATAATAAATTATGACTTATTATAAAATCTCAATTTTGAATTATATAAGTTCTAGCTCAAGAAAAAGTTGAAGGAATGTTATTTATTAAATTAAAATTTTTATTTTTTAATATAAATATATTTTTAAATCAATTAAAATGTGAAAAATCTGAAAATAAAGTGGTTGTTCATAAATTAGTATTATAATTATTATCAATAGATAATAAATTATTATTAAATTGATTTCATATATTTAATTGATTATTTATAACATCTAAATTATTTATATTTGAAGAATAATTTGACAATTTATCTGTTACTCAAAATCATACAAAATTTTTATTCTTATTTTTATTTGATATTGCAACATTATTTATATCTGAAATAAATTTTGTATTTGATATAAAAATTCATCATCATCATATATCAACAATTGATGGCTTTGATACTCTAATATTTAATTTTGCTCAAAAATTATCATATAAATATCAATTTTCTTTCAATGTAGTTATTATTTTATTTTCTCAATAACTATCATTTTGGTTTATATTATTCTTATCTGCTAAAAAAAGTGGTAAGTGAGTAAAACTAATTTTTGAAAATGGGTTTAAAATTTTATTTATATTTTCACAATAAATCTTATTATTATAAATTCAAAAATTATCTCAAAATATATGTTTTACACATAATTTATCTATAAAAATATCATAATCTGAATTATTATAAATATATGGTTTTATTCATATTTTTTCAAATGGATTTTCTTTATCTTGAACAATTATATCATCTATAGGTCAAAAAACTATTTTTCAGTGATTTAAAATATTTACTTCTCAATTTGAATTTATATTTTTAAGTATATTTTTATTTAATTTACAATTTGATTTACATATCAAAGGAAAATTTCAATATGAATCTTTTTCACATTCTTCTCATCTATTTTTCTGAATTATTCCATCTCAACAATATGGAACTAAAGGGGCAATACATTGATTTCTAGTTTTCCATCAAGAAAAAGTTTGTTTTGGAGAAGCTATACTTGATAAAGTAGTTTTTGTGACATAACATCTAGGATTATTATAATGATTACAATAAAAATTTGCTTTTTTATTTCAATTTCAATCAAAAATTCATACTCAAAATTTATATGTTCAATCTCAACAATCTAATCTAAAACTAGAAACATTATTATTTCAAAAACAAGTTATATTATGTCATGATATAGAAATATTATTACATATTGCTGAACTTGCTGAAACTTCAGTTGTACAGATAGAATTGCATCAGTCTCAGGATATATTATTTCAATCATCACACTCTTCATTTCATTCAATAACTCAATCTCAACAAACAGATACAGTATCAATTTTGCAAATAGAACTACATCAATCTCAAGATATATTATTTCAATCATCACACTCTTCATTTCAATTAATAACTCAATCTCAACACCAAGAAGAAGTAAAATTATAACAATAAGTTTTTGTTTGAACAGTTGATAAATTAAAATATTTCTTTAAAACTCACAAATCAGTATTAACAAGACCTAAATAATCATTTAAATGTGGTTTTATATAATAATTCCAATCAAAATTTATATAATTTAAACTATTTGAAACTTCATTTACATAATTCATTTTATAAAGTATTTTTCAAATACTTATTGATTTTGTTGCAGGATGTCATATAACTTTTAAATCTTTTGTTAAAAATAATAAAAGATTATTTGTATTTCAAGGAATATAATTAGTTATAAGTCATAAATCTTGATTTCATAAATGTAATAAATAAGTAGAATTTAATTTTAATATTGTAGTTGAAAAATTTTTTGAAAGAATATAAGAATTATTTGTTAAATTATCATAACTAAGACCATAATTAAAAATTTTTCAAGAATAAACATTATCTTCAAAACATCTATCACAAGAAATTCAATTAATTTTATCTGTAACTAAACAAGATCTTTCAATAGGATTAGCAAAAACAGTTAAAAAATTTAAAAATATAAAAACAAAATATATTTTTATTATTATATTTATTATTTTATATATTTTTTGACTAAACATTTTTTTATTGTTTATTATATTTATATTTTATATATTAAAATATTAAACAAGAATGTCAAATAAAAATTTTTATAATATTATTATATTTGTTTTTAGAAAAAAAATATATATTATAAATTTTATATTATACTTATTTTAAAAATAAATATGAACTTTAATATAGAAACATTTCTTCAAAAATATTATTCAAAAAATGAAGCTATAATAATATGATGTTCAGCTTGACCTGATTCAATGTTTTTATTGTATAAAATTTTAGAAACTACATATAAAAAAAATTTAGTAGTTTGTTATTTTAATCATAAAACTAGAGCAGAAACTGAAGATGAAGAATTATTTTTAGAAAAACTTTGTAAAAAAGAAAATATTGCTTTTGAAACTGCTAGTTGTGATTTTGAAAAAATAAAAAAACTTTATCCAAGTAAATCTTTTGAAGAATTAGCAAGAGAAAAAAGATATCAATTTTTTGATGCTATTTTATGAATTTATAAAACAAATAAAATTATACTTGCTCATCACCTTGATGATAAAATAGAAACTTTTTTCTTTAATTTAGCTAGATGAAGTAAACTTACTTGATTAATAAATATGACTGAAAAATCTTGAGCTATTTTAAGACCACTTTTAAAACTAGAAAAAATTCAAATCCAAGATTATTTAGATAGAAATAAGCTAAAATATTTTGTAGATCAAACTAATTTTGATAATGAAATAACAAGGAATTATCTAAGAAATGAAATAATTCCTAAATTTTATAAAGTAAATTCAAATTTTAAACAAAATATATCAAACACTTTAAATCAATTTGAAGAAATAAAAAAATTTTTAGATGAAGAAGTTAAAATATTTTTAGAAAATCAAAATCAAAAAATAGAAAACACAAAAAAATATAAAAAAATTTATGAAATTTTTAAAGATATAGAATGATATAAATGATGATTTTTTATAGAAGATTTTAATAATCTAAAATCATTATTACAAAAAGAACTAATTAGATATATTTATTATATATCAAATAATAAATCTACAATTGGTCTAAGTGAAGCTAATATTTCTGAAATCATAAAATTTTTAAACTGAAAAAATAATAAAACTATTAAGGAAATAAAATGATTAAAAATGTTTAAAGAAAATGAGATAATAATGTATTAAAGATAAAACTATATCTAAAGATTATGTGAAGAAAAACTAAAAAACTTGTTTTTCTTTTTTTTTGCATAAAATATTTATACTAAAAATTTTATATGCTATAATAATATAAAAGCTAGTATACTAAAAATATCAAATTTATATTTTTATATATTTATAATTTAAAATTATTTTATAAATAAAGCTAGTATTTACTTTCTAAAAATTTACATGAGTAAATTCTTTAAATCAATCTTTTTTATATTAAGTATTATTATTTCAATATTTAATATTTTTATAAATAAATCATATGCAAACAGCCAAGAAAACATACCTTTTATTGTAACTGCATATTATTCTCCCCTACCATGACAAAAACATTATATAACTTGAAGTTACTGGTGAGATAAAAGATTAAATTGAAAATGACATACAACTGCATCATGAAAAACACCATTTTTCTGAATTTTAGCAGCACCTAGTAAATATCCATTTTGAACAAAAATATATTTTGAATGATACTGAGTTGGTGTAGTTGAAGATAGAGGATGAGCTATTGTAAAAGCATGAGTAAGATGACATGCTTATGATAGAATAGATATATGGATGTGATATTGAGATGAATGATTACAAAGAGCATTAAATTGGGGAAAAAGAACAATAGAAGCTAGAGTTGTATCAACAAAAAATAAAACAAACTTAAAATTTGTTAAAAATATCATTTTTTGACTTGCAAATATAAAAGTAAATCCTGAAATACATAAAAAAAGTGATGTAATAAAGCTTCAAAAAGCATTAACAAAATTTTGATTATATAAATGAAATATAGATTGAAATTATAAAAGTATAAAAAATACTTTAATAAATTATCAATTAAAACATAAATTAATTAGCTCAAGATATCAGGAAGCAGCTTGATGGTTTTGACCTAAAACATATAAATCTATACTAAGACATTATTCTTCAAAAGATGTTATAATAAAACAAAATATCAATAATATTATTGAAACAAACCCTAAAATCAAAATAGTTTTGGAATCACCAGAAATAAACTTAAATTGAGATAAACCTCAAATTTCTGAAGTTAAAAAAGTACAAACTCTATTTAAAAAATTATGAATTTATAACTGAAATATAAATTGAAACTATAATAATATAAAAAATAGAATAATTGAAATTCAAAAAGAAGCTTGAATTATAAAGAATAATAATAGTTGGTGAGCTTGATATTTTTGAGAAAAAACAAAGGCTGCATTAATTAAATATTGTGAAAATAAATATTATCAACATACAATTGTATCAAATAGAAGAAAATTAAATAATATAACAATCAAACAAAAAAGAAAATTAAATAAAATTGTTAGTATAATAAAAAATTATATAAATAAAAAAGCTTGAATTGATACAAATAGAAAGAATTTTATAAAAAAGAAAATTGAAAAAAAACTTTTAGTTATAAAAGAAAAAGTAAAAAAAACAGATATAAGATTACAAATAAACTATATAATAGAAAATATATAAAAAAGAAAGATGACTCATTGTAAAGTTATCTTTCTTTTTTATATAAATAAAATATGTTAAAATTTAATAAATATTAAATATAAAAATAAAAACAAATGAAAAAAATTATTAGTTTTATAATAATAACATTACAAATAATAGCTTTTATTCCATGAAAAACTTTTGCAAACTCAAAGCAAAAAGATAGATATTTTATTGTAACTGCATATTATTCTCCTTTACCTAATCAAAAGCATTATTTAAAAGGAAATTATACTGCTGAAAAAAGATTAAATGGAGAATGAATAAAATGAGCCTCATGAAAAAATGTTTTTTCTTGAATGTTGGCATGACCTAAATGATATAGATTTTGAACAAAAATCTATTTAGATTGACTATGAGTATGAGAAATATCAGATAGATGAGGAGCAATAGTACATGCTTGAAATAGATGATATAAACATGATAGAATTGATTTATGGGTATGATATTGAGAAGAAGGCCTAAAAAGAGCATTATATTGGTGAAAAAGAAAAATAAAATGAACTATAGTTAATAGAAATAAAAAAATCTCAATAAATATAAAAAAAATTCCTTCTCCAAATTGGGCTACAAAATGATTAAAACAAATCTCAAGTATTTTCAATACTCCCCTATGAAAATGATCTAACAAAGAAAAAGTAATACAATTACAAAATTTTCTACAAAATATTTGATTATATAAATGAAAAATTGATTGAATTTATAATTCAAAAATCATTGATATAATTTATAACTTTCAAATAAAAAATAATCTTATAAAAAAACAAGAATTATATTGAGCTTGATACTGGTGAAGAAAAACAAGAAATTTATTTTTAAGAAAATATTTAAACTGAGATTTTGATAAAAAAGAAAAAATTATTAAAAAAATAAAACAAATAAAAAATTTAAATATTTTTGATAAACCAATAAAGACAAAAAAAGAAATAAAAAATCTACAAAAAATATTAAATCAATTATGATTATATAATTGAAAAATTACTTGAAAATATAATAATATAAAAAATATTATTTTAAATTTTCAATTAAAAAATAAAATAATAAAATCAAAAAAACAAATTTGAGCTTGATATTTCTGACCTACTACAAGAAAAACTTTAAAAAATAAATATCAAGAATATAAAAAATTACAAGAAGAAAAAAAACAAGAAGAAGAAAGAAAAAAACAATTAGAAAAAAAATTTAATACTTTAGAAAATCTAGCAAAAAAACAAGCAAAAAAAGAAGTAAAATCAATAGAAACTCCTAAATTTTGAGAAATATCAGTAAAAGTTAGAAAACTACAACAAAGTTTAAAAAAATTATGATATTTTAACTATAAAGATACAGCTATATTCTGAAAAATAACAAAAAAAGCTTTAATAAAATATCAACTTAATAAAAAAATAATAAAATCAAAAAATGATATAGCTGCTTGAATTTTTTGACCAAAAACAAAAGAACAATTACAAAATGATTTAGCTTTATTGATTTTAAATCAAAAATTAAAAAATAATAAAGAACTTACTATTTTTAAAGAGAAAAACACTCTTAAAATAGCAAAAATCCAAGATAAAAATAATAAAATATAAAAAAATGACTCACTATTAAAATTAAGAGTCATTTTTTTATATTTTATTCTCAAGCTCAAACAACAACCTTTGCATGTCTTAAGACTTTACCATCAAGTTCATATCATTTTTCAAATTCATCACATATAATACCCTCTTTTTTACCAGGAAGAGTAGTCATAACTTCATGTTTATCTGGATTTGATTCTTTTCATAGTGATTCAAAAGGTTTAACTCACATTTTTTCTAATTCAGAAGAAACTTTCTTATACAAAGCTACAACTCATTCATAAATAGGAGTATTTTTATTTTCATCAAGTGTAGAATTTATAATTCTCTCTAAATCATCTAAAACTGGAAGAACTTTTTTCAAAATATCTTGTTTTAAAAAGAAAATCATCTCTGACTTCTCTCTTTGTGTTCTAGATTTAAAATTTTGAAAATCAGCTTGAGTTTTAAGTAATTTATCCATACAACTTTCATCTTCTGGATTTAATTCTTCTTCAAGTTTATCTTCATCAATTTCTCAAGAAGTATCTTCTATTTCTTCAATTTCTTCTTCTATTTGTTCTTCAATTTCTTGTTCTTCTAAAATTTCTTTATCTTTATGTTTTGCCATAATATTTTTTCATTATTAAAATAATCTAGTTTAACTTATTATAATTGTAAAAATTAAATTACAATTTTTTTTATTATTTATTTTAGCACCTTTATATTTAAGTGCTAAAATAATATTCATTTTTATAAATAAGTCAAATATAAAACTTTACTTTTTTTTCTAAAAATATAATATAAAATAAATACTTTTATATATAAAAAATAAAAAATGAAAATAATAACTTGGAATGTAAACTGAATAAGAGCAGTTGCAAAAAAAGGATTTAAAGATTTTGTTAAACAGGAAAATCCTGATATATTATGTATTCAAGAAACAAAAGCCTTTGAAGATCAATTTTTAAAAGATAAAAACCTTTGAGAATTACAATGATATAAATATATTTGGCATGCCTGAGAAAGAGCTTGATATGCATGAACTGCTATTTTTTATAAAGAAGATATAAAAGTTATTAATTTAAAAAATAATTTTGACAATATAGAACACTTTTATGCTGATTGAAGAGTTACTGAGATAGAATTTGAATATAAATGAGAAAAAGTAGTATTATTTAACTGATACTTCCCTAATTGATGAACAAGAGCAGACTGAACTGAAATGGTTAGTTATAAATTAGATTTTTATAATCATTTAATAGATTATTCAAGAAAGATAAAAAGACAATGAAAGCATATAATAATTACTTGAGATTTTAATATTTGTCATACTGAAATTGATATTGCTAGACCAAAACAAAACCAAAATTCTATTTGATTTTTACCAGTTGAAAGAGAAAAAATTTGAGAACTTATAAATGATTGAAATCTAGATGTATTTAGATATTTTTATCCAGATAAAAAAGATGTTTATTCTTGGTGGAGTTATAGAGCAGGAGCTAGAGAAAGAAATGTTTGATGGAGAATTGATTATTTTGTAGTTGATAAAGAATTTATAAAATATATAGATGATATAAAGTATATGACTGATATAATGTGAAGTGATCACTGTCCTGTTGAATTAAAATTAAAATAATTATAATGAACAAATTTCAAACAACATTTTTTGAAAAATATGTTCCAGAATGACAAGAAATTCAAGCAATAATTCATGAACATTGGATAAGAATAATTGATAATCTTATATTAAATCTTTGATTATTAGTTTTTATACCAACTTTTTTGTTTTATTATTCTTATGCTATACAACAAGCAGTACCTTTTTATATATTTGAAATATATTTATTATTGATATATATAAAAATTATTTATGATATATTTGATTGGTATAATGATGTCTGGTTAATAACTGATAAGTGAGTTATTGATTTACAATGGAGATTATTTAATACAAATATGAAAACAGTTGATTTTGAACATATAGAATGAGTTGAAATAGAACAAAATTGAATATGGGATACAATATTAAATAAATGAAATATTATAGTTCATAAAATATGAGAAGAAGAATTTAAAATGATAAATGCATCAAAACCTTATATTGCAATTGATGAAATAGAAGAAAAAAGAGAAGAATTTTTAAATCCAGAAGATGAAGTTGATAAATTTGATTTAGTTATGGATACACTAGCTTGAGTTATAAAACAATATATGTGAAAGAATAAAAATATAAATAATAAGCAAGAGATTCAAAATAATCAAGATTATGAAGAAAATATTGAAAATAAACTTAATACAATAAAAGAAAAAGAATGAACAATTGATTTAAGATAAAAGCATAGTAAAAATACTATGCCTTTTATTCTTTTTAGTTTTATATAATTAAAATATCATGTCAAAAATTAAAGAAATATTAAGAAAACTTCCTAATAACCCATGAATATATCAATTTTTTAATAAAAAATGAGAAATAATTTATATATGAAAATCTGTTAATCTAAAATCAAGAGTAAATTCATATTTTAATTGAAAAAGTAAATTAAATTTTGCTAAGCAAAAAATGGTAGAACAAATAAATGATATAAAATATATAATAGTAGAAAATGAAACAGAAAGTCTTATTTTAGAAACAAACCTAATAAAAGAACATCTTCCAAAATATAATATTTTAATGAAAGACTGAAAAAATCATGTCTATATAAAAATAACTAATCAAGATTTTCCTAAAATAATAAAAACAAGAAATAAAGATAATAATTGAGAATATTTCTGACCATATATATCTTCAAATGATGTTGAAAATATATTAAAAATAATAAAAAAAGTTTTCTGATACTGAGTTTGAGAGTTTAATTTTTTTAAAAATAAAACCAATTACAATTTAGATGAATATTTATTTGAAGGAAATATAAAAATAAATAATGAAAAACAAATAAAAACTATATATTTTGAAAAACTAGAAAAAATTAAAAATTTTTTAAAATGAAATCATAAAGAAGTAATAGAGCAATTAAAAGGACAAATGATGAAATATGCTCAAAATCATGAATTTGAAAGAGCTGATATTTTAAAAAAACAAATTGAAAGTATAGAAATACTAAATGAAAAACAAATAGTTAGAGAATGAGTTAGTTGAGATTACAATGTAATAAATTATATAGAAAAATTTGATAATATATATATTTGATTAATAAAAATAAGAAACTCTAAAATTATATGATTTTATCCATATGAAATAGAAAATAATTTAGAAGAAGATATAGATTATATACTAAATAATTTTATACAAAAAATATACTTAAATTCTATTTTAGAAAATTCTGAATCCAAAAAACCTATACTTTTAATATCAAAACAAATAAAATTACAAGAAAATATATTTTCAAAAATAAGAATAGAGAATCCTAAAAAATGAACTAAATTAGATTTATTAAAAATGGCTTATAAAAATATATATGAATATGCATATAAAAAACATCTAGATAGTTTAAGTGTAAAAAATTTTACAAAACAAACTATGAAAAATATTTTAGATTTATTATGATTTAATCAACTAAATAAAAATATAATATTTGAATGTAATGATATAAGTCACTTCTCTTGAAATTTTACTGTAGCATCTAGAAGTATTATAGAAAATTGAAAAACAAATCCTAATAAATATAGAAAATTCAAAATAAAAACACTTAAACAACAAGAAATAAATGATTTTGATTCTATGAGAGAAATAGCTCAAAGAAGAATAGAAGAACTTAAAAAATTAAATAATTATCCTGATTTAATAATAATTGATTGATGAAAACCTCAATTAAGTAGTGTATATGAGATTTTTAAAAATTCAGAATTAATTCCTAAAGAAAAAAGAAAAATTCAATTAGTTTGAATTGCAAAAAAAGAAGAAATATTATATACTCTAAAAAATTGAGTATTTAAAGAAATAAAATTAGAAAAAGATAGTTTAGAATTAAGACTAATTCAAAAAATTAGAGATGAAGCACATAGATTTGCTATAACATTTAATAGAGATTCAAGAAATAAAGCAAATAAAAAAAATATATTGGAAAGTTTACCATGAATATGACCAAAAACTAGAAAAAAAATATTAAAAGAATTTTGAAGTGTACAAAACTTAAAAAAACAAGACAGAAATAAACTAAAAAATATATTAAATAAAAATATAATTGAAATACTTGAAAATCATTGATTAATATAAATCAATGATTTTTGTTTTTTAAAAATAAATATGTTATAATAATATAGTATATCCTTATATTTAATTATGGCTAAAAGACCAGAAGAAATTAAATACATAAATGATAAATTAAAAAAAGCACTAATTATAGAATCTGATTGAAAAAATACTTTAATTCCAATGAGTAAAGATATAAATCAAATTAAAGATACAATTAGTGATATTTTAGATTGTACTAATATATATCAAAAAATTCAAAATGAAGTAAAAGAAAGAAAAATATATAAACTTTGAGAAACTATAACAAAACATTTATTTTGAAGTATAGATAACTCTTTTTCTTATGAACAAAAAAGAGAAATAATAAAAAATAATATAATAAAAAAATTAAACTCTAAAAATAATATAGTTGTACTTATAAATAAGAATAGAATTATAATTATTGATACTTGAAGAGAAAAAAATAAACCAAATCCAGAGAAAAGATTTAATTGATTCTCAAATGAAGATGTTGATTTATTTATTGAAAATAATTTACCTAAGAAATTTGAAGCAAAAGAAATATTAATTGAAATATTAGATGAAATAGATTTTAATAAAATGGATATAAAATCTATAATATCTTTTATAAATAATGACTATAAATGATATTTATTACATTCATATATTTCAAAACTATCAAGTAAATATAAAATTGAAGAAGAAATATCAAAAGCTATCTCATGAAAATTATTAAGAGAAAATTTCAATATAGCAAAAGAATATATTGCAAATATATTTTTTGATGAACTTTTAGAAAAAAGATTAAATCAAAAAAATATATTAGAAGAAATAAAAAAAGAATTAGAAAATAAAACAGATAAACAAATAATAAAGATTAATTTTGAAAATTTTGATTTAAAAGATATATATAAAAATTATCATTTATTATTAACTAATATAATTTATGATAAAATTCAAACTTTTTTTAATTCTCAACTCAAAATAGATAATTTCATAAAACAACAAATAATAAAAAACTATATTAAATATATATTAAAAACAACAGAAGAAAATTTAAAAAGTTTATTAGCAGAAAAATTAATAGAAAAAATTGTTGAAAATATAAATAATACAAATGATAAAATTATATTTAAAAATATAATTAACATATTTAATTTATTATCAAAAAATAATCCAGAAATAAAGTTAAAATTTGATTGAAAATATTATGATTTAATAAAATTAAAAAATGAAATATGAAATATAAATTCTATAAATATAAGAAATGAAAATGATCTTAAAAAAATAAAATCATTAAAAGAAAAGTATAAAATTGATCATAAATATTCAAAAAAAGAAATACAAAAAAAGATTGATAAAAACATTAAAGAAATAAATAAATTATTAATAGATACAGAATATACAAATATTGATTGAAGAAATATTTCAACAATTGAATTAAAAGAAAAAATTCAAGAACTAAGAGATGAAGTATCAAAAATAGATATAAATATCAAAAAAATAAATTCAAATTTTGTAAAAAAGAATTTAAATATAATTCCTCTAAAAAGATTAGAAGAAAAAAAATCAAGAAGAGAAAAATTTATTATAAATATATTAAAAATAATAAAATTATTAGAAGATAATAATAATCTAAAAAATTATATCAATAAACAAGAAGAAAATATAAATCAATTAAAGCAATTAGAAAAAAAAGAAAAAATTATACAAATTGAATTGAAAAATAATAATGATAAATTAAATGCTATGAAAGAACTTTTAGTTGAAATGATTAAAGAAATAATATAACTTTACAAAAACTAAAAAAAAAATATTATTAAATAAATAATTAACAAAATATAATAATATGAGTAAAAACTTCCTAAAAAAATATGAAAATAAAAAAAGATTATCAAATATTACAATAATTGTATTAGCAATAATTATTGCTTTTTCAATTAACTTTTTCATTATAGATAATTCTCAAACTTGAATAAATCTAAAAACAAGTGTTTTAGATACAAAAAATATAGTAAATAAAGCTGATTTATATATAGAAAAAAATAATTCTAATTCTATAATACTAAGAAATTCAAAAAATTTAAAAAATACAAAATCATTAAGTTTTTCATTAATTTATAATCCTGAAAACTTAAATATTAAAAAAATAAAATGTAATTCAAATGATTTAATTAAAATAGAAAACCAAGCTTGAATAAAAGCTATTATTATAAATTATAATAAAGATATAAATATTCAAGCAAATACTAAAATATGTAATATAAATATAGAAAAGAAAAATAATAATCCTGAAGAGATTAATTTAATAAATTCAAACTTTACTGATAAAACTTGAGAAACATTTTTATTATCAACTTCTTGAATTACATTATAAAACATTCTTAGTTAAACTTAATTAGTTAGATAATCAATAATTTTATGCTTTTTGATACACATTGTCATCCAAATCTAGCAAAAACAAAAGATAAAAATCAAATAATAAAAAACTTCTTTGAACAAAACAAAGAAGCTTTTTTAAACTTTATATGAACTAATCCTCAAACAAACATAGAAGTATTAGAATTATCTAATAAATATAAAAATAGTTATTGTAGTATATGAATACATCCTTGTGATATATATAATCTAGATTTAGAAAAAGAAATTTTAAGAATGGAAAATCTAATTCTAAATGACAAAAAAAAGAAAATAATTGCAATTTGAGAATGTTGACTTGATTATTATTGGTTAAAGCCTGAAAATGATGAAAAAATAGCAAAATATATTTCTGAAATACAACAAAAAGTTATAAAATTAAAAAAAGATTTACAAAAGATATTTTTTAAAGCTCAAATAAAATTAGCTAAAAAATATAACTTACCAATTATTATTCATAATAGAGAAGCTAAAGATGATGTATTTGAAATTTTAGAAGAAACTTGATTTAAAAACTTTATTTTCCATTGTTATTCTGAAAATCTAGAATATGCTCAAACATTACTAGAATTATCTCCAAATTGTAAAATAAGTTTTTCCTGAATAGTAACTTTTAAAAATGCTAAAGAAGTTCAACAAACTGCTAAAAATATACCACTAAAAAATATTTTAGTAGAAACTGATTCTCCATATCTTACACCTACTCCATTTAGAGGTAAACAAGAAAATGAACCTGCTTTTACTAAATATGTCTTAGAAAAAATTATAGAATTAAGAAGTGAAGATTCTAAAGAAATAGAAAAACAAATATTTAAAAATAGTTTAAAAGTTTTTAATATAAAATAAAAAATGAATAAATATACAGAAATAATATGAATGATAGCTGCTTTTTGAACCACATTTTCATTTTTACCACAAGCAATAAAAACAATTAAAACCAAAGATACAAAGTCACTATCCTTACCAATGTATATAATGTTTACAATTTGAGTATTTTTATGGTTAATATATTGAATACAAATTAATTCTTTACCTGTAATATTAGCTAATGCATTAACTTTTATATTTGCATTAATTATATTAATATACAAAATAATCTATAAATAAAATGTCTATTGAAAAGTATACATCTTCTATAATAAGACCACATTCAAGAAAAATAATAACTCAAGCTGAAATTATAAAAGAAAAAGTTGAAAATAATTTATTTATAGATGAAGCTCCTAAAAGAAAATTAATAGAATGAATAACAATTGATTGAGCTTGAAGTAGAGATTTAGATGATTGAGTATGGGCTGAAAAAACTTCATTTTGATATACACTTTTTGTTTCTATTTCAGATACATCTGAATTTATAAAACCTAATAGCATTATTGATAATTATGCTTTTAAAAGACCAAGCAGTATATACTTAAGTACTCATAATTATCATATGATTCCCAAAATATTATCAACTGATATTTTATCTTTAAATAATCATAAAGAAACTTTAACTCAAACTCTTGAAGTAAACTTTGATAAAAATTATAATATAATAAATACTAATAATTTTGAATCAGTATTTTATAATAAAAATAGATATGATTATGAAGAATTTGATTCAGATTTTTATAATCCAGAAAGCCAATATTTTGAAACATTACATATTTTATACAATATAAGCCAAGCATTAAAACAAAAAAGAATAAAAGCAGGAGCAAATCCATTATTTAGAGAATGTATTAGTATAAAAATAGATAAAAAATGTATAGAAAAAAAAGATAATATATGACAAGAAATAATATCAGAAATTGCTATTTTAAAAAATAGTATTGATGCAATAGAAGCATATAAAAATAAAACACCTATATTATTTAGATGATTCAAACCACAATTAAAAAATAAAATTACTTGAAATATAAACTCAAATAGATGATTTTTTAATTTTAAACCAACATATCATTTATGATTTAAAAATCTTTTTTATACATATAATACATCTCCTATAAGAAGATACTCTGATATAATAAATCAAAGACAAATAAAATCAACAATAAGGTGAGAAAAGGAATTATATAATATAACTCAAATAAGAAATATTGCCTTAAAAATAAATACAAATATAGAAAAAATTATATATTCACAAAAACAATATAATAAAGAAGTTTTTGAAAAAAGAAGTGAAAGATTATTAAAAAAATTAAAAGAAGATAACTTTGAAAATATATGAAGTTTATGAGAAAATACTTTTTTTCATTTAATAAGATATTTTATGTATTATAATAATTCATATTTTTCAAATGATAAAATAATAAATGAGATATTATATAGATTAGAAAATAATTTGCTTGATAAAAAAACTATTTGATTATTAAAAAACTCTCCAAATAATATAGAAGGCATAAATATTTTTAAAGAAATTATAAAAATAAAACAAAAATCTAAAAAATAAAAAGATAGTAAAAATTAATTTTTACTATCTTTTTATTTTTTTAAAAGCTTCCAAGTCACAAAAAGTCTTTTTAAAATCTTCTGGATTTCAATAATCTGCAAAATATTCTTCCCAATCATGATATCAAGCCTTTTTTCTAGCATGTTTAATAGGACACCAATATTTCTCTGTTCTACCTGCTATTTCTACTGCATATTGAACCACTCAATTAAAATATGAACAATACATACAATTTATTTTCTGTAAAATATTTAAATAAGCTAAATCCTTTCTATCAAAAACTATATAATCAGATCTTTTAACAAGAGGAATTTTATATAATCTAATAGCTGTTTCTTGATAAATAAATAAAAATAAATCTAAAATAACAGCTGGAACTATCATAGCATAAATAAAAGGAATTGATAATACCTCCCTAACTCTAGCAGAAAAAATTGATTCTAAAATTGATTTTTTATATTTTTTAAATTCCTTTACCTTATCCTTATTCCAAATAATTTTTCTACCCTCAATTTTAAAACCATATTTTTCTTTTAATTTTGCATATTCTTTCTTTAATTCAATTTTCTTTTGATCAATATCATGTAATAATTGATTTATTCTATTTCTCATTTTATTATTTTTATTAAATTATTATTATAAAAAATCTAGATAAAAAATCTAGATTTAAATATTATGCACATATAGCTTAAAATGGTAAATCATCAACTGAAACTTCATCATTTTGATTATCATTTGAATCATTAACTTGTTTATTTGAAGTATTTTGATTATTATTTGGATTATATTCATTAAGTGTAAAATAATGAGTATCTCCATATTGACCTACTTCTCTTCTTTTACTCATAGTCATATTTACATAACCTTTTTCATTTGCATATTGTTGTAATTTTTCAACATTAAAACTCATATTAAAAAATTCTCAAAATTGTCAATTTATAGCTTTACAAGAAGCTCATTCAATATATGTTTTTGCCATATCTTTTTATTATTAATTAAATTTAATTTATTATTATATTTTTACTAAAAATTGCAAAAATATCTTATTATTTTTTGTTAAAAACTAATTTTTATTATTTTTTCTTCTTATAATACCTCTTTTTTCAAGTTGATTTTCTAGTTTTTTTCTTGTATTTTTCTTTTCAATTTTCATCAAAATCTGTATATCAAAGTATTTTAGTTTTTGAAATAACCTCATTCTTATAATCTATATCTTCTTTTATATTTATTTTTTTATTTATAAGCTTTTCAATTTCTTTAAGTTTATCTTCCTCAGTTTTTGTACAAAAACTAATTGATATTCATTTTTTTCAAGCTCTACCTGTCCTTCAAATCCTATGAACATAAGTTTCAGACTCTTTAGGTAAATTATAATTTATAACAAGAGATAATCAACTAACATCTAATCACCTAGAAGCTATATCAGTTGCAACTAAAACCTTTATATTTCAATCTTTTAAAGATTTTAAAACTCTTTGTCTAGCATTTTGTGATCTATTCCTATGAATATTATCTGCTGAAATTCAAGCAGTTTTTATATATTCTAAAATAAATTCTGTCTCATCTTTTGTTCTTACAAAAACAATTATTGATTTATATTCTTTTTGTTTAACTAAATATTGTAAAAGTTTTCTCCTATTACTACTTGATACCTTATAAACATATTGATCTATATTTTCTGTAGTAGATGATACTTCTCATACACTAATAAATTCAGGATTGTTTAAAATTTCTTCAGATAATACTTTTATCCTTTGAGGCATAGTAGCAGAAAAAAGTAATGTTTGTCTATTTTCTGGAATTCTTTTTATTACTTTTTTTATATCATCTAAAAATCACATATCAAGCATAATATCTGCTTCATCAAGTACTAAATACTTAATATTTGAAAGTTTTATATATCATTGACCTATTAAATCTTCTAACCTTCAAGGAGTTGCAACTAAAATATCAACTCACTTTTGCAAAGCTTTCACTTGATGAAATTGATTTACTCATCAAAAAATAGTTGTAAGCTTAAAATTTGTATTTGTACAAAATGAAGATAAATTTTCTCAAATCTGAATAGCCAATTCTCTTGTTGGAACTATTATCAGTAATTGTAATATTCTTTTTGATTTTCAACTAGTATCTCATTTTTCTTTTCTTTGTTCATACATTTTATGAATTAATGGTAAACCAAAAGCTAAAGTTTTTCAACTTCATGTTTGAGCTGTTGCCAATATATCCTTTCATTTTATAACAAAAGGAATTGTTTTTACTTGAATTTCTGTTGCCTTTTGAAAACCTTGTTTATCAAGTGCTTTTAATAAAGGATTACATAATCCCAAATCTATAAATTTCATTTAATCTAATTTTAATATTATTTTCTATATTATAACTAAATTAATATAAAAACCTAATTTTTAGCATAAATAAAATAAAAACTTGTAATTTTTTTTTATTTCATATACTATAAGTCAATTAATTAAAAAAATAATTTAGTTAATGAATTTATTATTAACATATTCAAAATATGCAAGATACAACTAATGTATTACAAGGTACAATTAAAGTGTTAAAAGAAGGGTTTGGTTTTTTAAAAGTTGAATGAAATGATGATGTTTTCTTTCATGCTAATAACTTAGAAAATATTGATTTCAATGAGTTAAATGAAGGTGATACTCTTGAATTTGAAATTTGAGAAGGAAAAAATGGAAAATCACAAGCAGTTAATGTAAATATTGTTGAAGTAACTACTGCTGAATAATCAAGAATATAAAAAAATACTTTAGTTTTAATTAAAAAAACTAAAGTATTTTTTTATATTCTTTCTGGAACCTGTATATGACAAATATTTAAAGCATTTGTTAATACTTTTGATACAGCTTTTGTAATAAATATTCTATGTGTAACTAATTTATCATTATTAATAACTCTATGAGAATTATAATAACTATTATAATATCTAGATAAAGTTAAAACAAACTCAATTATAATAGCAGGATTAGAGTTTTCTGAAGCTTGTTTTACAACAAATGGAAATCTAGTTATTTCATTTAATATTTGTTTTTCTATATTATCTAAACTTTCAAAATCTACATCTTCAAATTTTATCTCATCTAAGTTATCAATTTTTGCCAAAATACTATTAGCTCTAACTATAGAATACATAACATAAGCTCAACCAGATTCCTCAAAAGTTTCACAAGTTTTTTGTATATCACTACTTATTGCAACTGGATTTTTCTTATCTGATTTAATATCATTAAAAATAATTGAACCAATGGCCATTTTATAAGCAATACCTTCTATTTGTTCTCTTGTAAATTCAGTACTATTTTTATACTTATTTTTAAAAAATTCAATTGATTCTGTTATAAGTTTTACTACATTTGAAGCTCAATCTCTACTACTTAATTTCTTTTTAGTTTTTGCATCTACATAAAAACCATGATAAATATGTTCAAATCAAATATTATCTAAACCTATTTTTTTTGCAGATTTAAATAATTTATCAAAATGTTCTCCCTGTTCTTGTCCTACTTCATATATAATTTTTTCTGGAGAGAAATTATCAGCTCTATATTTTATAGCTGCTAAATCTCTAGTTGCATAAATAGAACTTTTATCTGCTTTCAAAACTACAAATCTTTCAAAATTATCAAGCAATACAACATAAGCTCAAATATCTCTTAATATCTCTTCTTTTGTAGCTTCAAATATTTTCTCAGTTATTTCTTCTTTTTCTAATTTTTCTTTAAGTTTTTGAATATCTTTATCAGCTAATTCTTGATTATATAATACTACCTTTCCTTGTTTTTCAAGATTTTCTATAAGCTCTACTCAAAGTGGAGCATAAAAACTTTCTCAAATTACATAATCATGATGAATACCTAAAAGATTATAAAATTTTTCAAAATCAGCTAAACTCCATTTTACCATTTCTTCCCAAAGCTCTACTACCTGAGTATCTCCAGACTCTAATTTAGAAAATTTTTCTTTTGAAGCTTCTACATAATCATTATATGATTCTAAAAAATCAGAAAAACTTGATGTATCAAAATATTTTTCTAAATCATTTTTTGAATTATTAAATTCTTCTTCAGATTTGCTAGATTTTTCAGCTTTTCTGTAAATAGTATAAATAAAAAACAATAAATCATTTTTATTTTTAAATTCTAGTAATTGTTCTTGCCATCTTAAATATCACTCAATCAAAAAACCAAAACCTCCCCAATCATTTATATGATTTACTCTGTGAGTTGCATATCAATTTTTTTCATAAATATTTGCCAAAACATGCCCTATGATTGTAGATCTAATATGCCCTGCATGTAAGTGTTTTGCTACATTTGGAGAACTATAATCTACAACTATATCTTTTGATTTTTTTAAATCATTTTCTCAAAATTTTGAATCTTTTAAAAATACATCTTTTACAGATGAAAATAAAAAATTATCATTTAAACTAATATTTAAATAAATTCAAATTCAATCAATTTTTGAAATAATATTTTCTTTTACAAGTTTAGAATTATTTAAAAAATCAATAAGTTTAGGTACTACTTCCCTAACATAATCTTTTTTATACTTTTGCAATAAAGCTGGTATTTTTACACATAAATCAGCATCAAATTTATTTCTATCCACATAAGTTAATTCTAAATCATTTTTTGATTGTATTACTTCATCAAAATCCTTTAAAACTCCAAAAAGATTATCTAAAAATAAATTAATAAAATAAGAATCAAAATTTACATATCAATCATCTTCTCTTTTTTTTCTTATATCCTTTATTTTTTCTAAAGTTTGTTTATGTAAAGCATTATTTAAATCTTGTAATTTATTAGTTGTCATCTAAACATTATTATTTATAAAAATTTTTACTATCTTAACAAAAAAAGTATTTTTTTCAATTTTAAAAACTTATTTATTATTAAACAATTCTCAAAGTTTTGTTAATCAAGAAAAATCTGCTTTTATAAGTGCAAAAGAATCTGGATCATCAAATTTTTTGTATAAAAAATGAATTAAAGAAATTTGTGCTTCTTTTTTTACAAACTCAATTAATTTTTCTGTAAGTTTTATTTTATCTTGTTTATTAGAACTATGAGCTCCATATTCTGTAATCCAAGTTTGTTTTGAACTATCTTGAAATTTAACTGCTTTATATCTTGCAATTCTATTTTCAACATCTTTTAAAGTATCTCAAGTTGAATAAATATGATAAACAAAAGCATCAAAGTTTTTAGCATTATTCCCTACAATTTTATTCCAATCTTTTCAGTGCTTATTATTTATTTCTCTTCAAGTCATAACTACTCAAATTTTTACATTTGGAAAAGTTTGTTTTAATTTTTGAGTCCAAGAATTTAGGGTATTTACATATTCTCTAGCAGTAGGAAACTTTTTTACATAATCACTATGTTTTTCTCAACTTAAATAAAACTCATTTCACATTTCTAAATATTCAATTTTTATTCATAAATTTTGAGCTTGTTTGAGCATTTTTATTTGATTATCTAAATCACTAGTAATCATATTTAGCACAAAAATAACTTTAGCATTTGTAGCTTTTTGCAATTTAGCCAAATCATTAAGCTTATGTGCTGTTCTATTTGGATTTTTAGTAGAAATTCATTTTTCCCAATCCCAATATTGAGATACAGTTCCTCCTGGGTATCTAATAATATCAGTTTTTAATTCCTTAATTATTTCTATTTTTGTATTATCTAACTTAGGTAAAAATGACCAATTTATATTATATCAATATATTTTTTCATTTTTAGTAATATTTTTATAATACTCAATTTTTTGTTTTATTTTTTCTTGTAAATAATTTAAAATATTTACAAATTTTATAGAAGGTTTCTTTTTTTGTCTTATATCTTCTATTCTAGAATTTATTTTTTCTAAAATCAATATTTTTTTAGAATTTTCAGAATATTTATTATCCAATTTTTTATAAAATTTTTCTAAAAGTCCATCTATTTTTGTTTGAATTTGTACTGGAACATGTGTATTTTTTTCAGCTTTTGTGAAAAATGTAGTTGTATAAAAACTAGTAAATAGTATTAAAAAAAATATTGTTATTATTTTTAAAGTTTTTTTCATGGTATTAAATTTAAATATTAAAATTACATTATTTATTAAAAAATTTTTGTTTATTTTCTTTATTTGAATTATTTATATAATCCTTCATATTTGAAGTATACATATCTATATATAGAATCTTATCATCTATACTTAAATCCAATTTTAAGGCACATATATTTCAAATAGATATACATCTATTAGTATCTATAACTTTTTGCAATATATCTAAATAATTTTTATCAATATTTGTAGTAGCTATAAAAAGAGAAAAAGTGTTTAAATCTAATATATAATCATTTAATTCATCAGGTGAAATAATATTTATTTTTTCATTATAATGCTTTAAATACTTCAATTTACTCCTTGAAACTATAGAAACTTTTCAAAAATTTTTTAATGCTAAATCAAGTGAATCTTGAACCATAGCTCAAGAACCAATAAAAATTAGATTTTCTTTATTTTTATCTTTTTTTAAAATAAAATCCATTGCAAAATCTCAGTGATTTTGGGAAAATAAATCTTTTTTTAATCTTAAATCTAGTGCATTTTGAAAAGCTTTTGATAATAATATATATAGCTGATTATCTTTATATTTATAATTTGATAAAATTTTATCTACTTGTGAAATAATAGCATCTTCAAACAAAATTTCAGAATTATATCATAAAACTACATCAAAAAAATGTTTATAAATAGCTTCTTCTTCATCTAAAAAAACAAAATCTGCTTTTTCTAAAAAATCTAATTTTTCCAAACTATAAAATTCAACTCTATTACAAGTAAAAAGAGAAATTATTTTTTCATATTTTAAACTACTTGATTTTAATAAATCTAAATCAAGTTTTATCTTATTTTTTTTATATTCAGAAAAATAGCAATACATACTTTTAATTAAAAAATTTAAACATTGACTCTACCCTTTTTTCCAACAAATTTTTATCATTAATTTTTATTATTTGATATAAATCAAATGATTTCAACCTTCAAGTTATAAAAAATCTTACAACATTTGAAAATATAATTATATCTACATTATATTTTTTAGCTATATCTTTTAAAAAATTAAAAAAATCCTTTGAATTACCTAAAAAATCTAAATATTTTTTTATAAAATAATCAACACTAAATCTTAATTGTTTTCTACTAGTATGTCTTATATATTCTTGTAATAAATTGTAATCATAATCTATTTCTCAAGTAAAAAAATATCAGTATATATTTAAAAAATCACTATATTTTATTAAATCTTTTCTTGGATTTGATATAATATTATCTCATCTCTCAATTGACAAAACATTTAAAAAATAATTTTTATCTTGTTTAATTAAATCAAAAATATCAGAATCATATTCTCTAGAATATTTTTTTAATTCTTCAAATAATTCATTTTTATTAAAATTTGCAATAATATCTTTACTAAAATAATCTATTTTCTTTTCATCAATCAGTGGACCAGAATTTGATTTTAATTTATTAATTTTTATGTTTTTATCTCTAGAGGCTATATTTTTATAATATTTTATAAATTTTTGATAATCTGATTTTATAAAACACATTAAATATTGCTTAATAGCTGAAACTGGATATCACTCAGAAGCATAATAACTTAATAAAGCTTGTTTATGTTTTCTTTTACTTAATTTTACTCTAGATTTTCAAGATAAAATTTTTATTGGTGAAATATGTGCAAATACTGGCTTTTTAAAGCTAAAAAATTCAAAAAGCTGCATATAAACATTTAATGAAGGTAACCATTCATCTCATCTAATAACATGAGTAATTCACATTAATCCATCATCTATAACTGAAGCTAAAAAATAACTAACAGCTTTATCTTGTTTATACAAAATTATATCATTGTCATTTTCATGAATTTTGATATTACCTTTTACTATATCATTATAATAAAAAGTATTATTAAAATCTCAGTTTGATTTAAGCCTAATTACAAAAGGTTTATTTAACTTTAAATTTTCCAAAACATCATCTAAGCTTCTATTTCTCCAAATAGCCCAATGACTATAATACCCTATTCTAGTTTTTAATTTTTTTTGTAAATTTTTTATTTTCTCCAATTCATCAGTAGTTGTAAAGCAAATATAAGCTTTATTATTTTTCAATAGATATTTCAAATAACTTTTATAGATTTCTATTCTTTTAGATTGTATATAAGGTCAGTTATTTCAGATTTCATTTCAAAACTTATCCAATCATTCATCAAAATAGACTTGATAGTAATCAAACATTTTTAAAATATTTTCTTTTGCATTTTTTAGTTCTCTTTTTTTATCAGTATCATCTATTCTAAGTAAAATTTTTCAATTGGATTTTTTAGCAATTTGTTGAGATACAAGTGAGACATACAAACTTCAGATATGTAAATCTCAAGTAGGGCTTGGTGCTACTCTTGTAACAACTTCTTGTTCTTGTTTTTTATATTTTTTTTGATAATAATCTATATCTTTTAGATTCTCTGAAAATATATATTTTATGATGTCATCTATTTTAGACATAATATAAAAATAATAACTTAATAATATAACTATATATAGATTATTAAATTATCAAATAATAATTTATTTTTCAGGATTAAATAATTGACAATAATATATCTTATATATAATTATTTTTAATAAATCAATAAATAAAGCTATGGAAAAAATTAATTATTCTAAAACTAAAACTTTAAAAAATATAGAAAAATGATATAAATTTGAATTATCAAAAAAGATATCTGTATTATGATTAAAAGATTCTACATTTAAAAAATGAGATACAATTATTATAAAAGAAATAAAATTAAAAAAAGATAAGCCTCATAATGTAAATTTTGATATTATAAGAGAAGGAGAAAAAATCAAAAATATAAATATGAGTTGATGAGTATTTTTAAGTAATTTTGTAAATGAAATTGATTCTAATTTAATTATTTTAAAATCAGAAACAAAAGAAAAAATTGATAAAATAATAAAATAAAAAAGTGTATAAATAATAATTTATACACTTTTTTATTTTTAAATTTTATTAAATAATTCTATAAATCTTTCTATTTTTTCTTTGTTTTCTCATCAAAATATATTAAATTCTCATTGTATACCTGTTCTAAAAATATTTTTAACACTATAATTTTCATAATTAAATAATCTTTCCAATTTTATATTTAATTCTTTAAAATAAGTATAAAGTTCTACTATCTGTATAGATTCATCTTTAGTTAATTTTATCATTCAATTATTAAATAAAAATTCTATTCTTCAACTAATATCAAAAGGAAAATCTTTAATAATATTTTTATCTTTTTTTTCTATAATTAATTTAAGAAATAATTCTACTAACTTATATTGTAATGCTCTTAATGGTCAATGCTTAAAACCATAATAATTTTTATTATCAAACCTAATAATTCATCATTTTTCATCTAAATTAAATGAAGCTAATAAATTATTTCTATGATTTTTACCTTTTATATAATCTTGTTTAAAATAGTTTTTAATTCATTTCTTAAATTTTTTAAATATAGAATTATCTAAAATAATATCTTCCAACATTTGTAATTTAAATTTTTCTAATATTTCTTTGTTTCATCAAATAAAATATGCATCTAATAATCTATCAGGAAAATATTTTCATTTATATTTATATAATTCATCTTGATTATGCAAAACATCTATATATTCTCAATCAATTTGAATAGAATCTATATTTTTTCAAATCTCTATATTATCTTCTATCTCATAAATTTCTCAATTATTTCAGATTTCAAAATAAGAATTATCTTCTATTACTCATTTATTTTTATAAACAACTTCTTTTATAATATCTCTTATATCTTCATCTAATAATTCACTATTATTATTACATATAAGTAAATCTATACTAGATTCTCAATTATTTAATTTATCAAATCTAGAATCACTACCATAACAACTAATAGCTAAATCATTATTAATTATATTTGCTACTCTATTTGAAACATTATAAAGTCATAGTTGAATAATATCTGACATAGTATCTAAATGACTTTTTCTAAAATGTTTTAAAACTAACTCATTATCAAAAAATTTTTCTCTAAACATATATTTTTAAAAATAAATATTATTTATTAATTTATTTAATTATACAAAGATATAATGATTTATCAAATGATAGATTGACAATAATATATATATCTATATATTTAAAATAGTAATATAAATCTAGAAAAGGAGGTAATAATGCTAGGATATAATATATTACAACAATATAAAATTGATGATAAAAAAATCATTGAAAAAAATCTTTTTAGGCCTGTTATATATGGAATAAGTATAGATAATAACAATACATCTATACTAGATGATGGAATATCTTTCAGCAAAAAAAATAATATTTATATATTAAAATTTTGTGTATCTGATATAACAGAGTTTTTAAATTCAGATTCTGATTTAATACTAAAAGCAAAAAAAACAAGAAGTGAGAAAGAAAATATTTTTTTATTTCCATTAGAAATTAAAAAAGCTTTTAGTTTAAATAAAAATAAAATAAAATTATCAATTACAATTGAAATACAACTAAATGAAAAATATAAAGTAATTGATACAAAAGTTTATGAATCTGCTTTTATAAATAAAGAAAATTTTTCTTATGATAAAGTTGATAGAGTTCTATTATCAAATCCAGATAAAAACTCATTGATTTTTCAACTTTCTAAATTATCTGAAAATTTATATTATCAAAGATTTAAAACAAAAAAAGTACTTGATTCAAAAGCAATTTTAAGAGAGATAGTAATACTTGCAAATCAACAAATGGCATATTATTGTAATGAAAAAAACATACAATGTATATATGAAAATCAAACAATAAAATGTTATAAAAAATATAGTTTAAAACAAACAAACTATTTAACATTTAGTTCACCTATGAGAAAACTTGCTGATTTAATAAATCACTATCAAATAAAAAAAGGCTTAAAAGAAACAAGTAAAAATACAATAGTTTATCCTTATACTAAAGATAAATTAGAAAATTTAGTTAAGGATTTAAATAAAGATAATTGCTTAAGTGATTATAAATATATAATTAGAAAGGAAGTATTAACTGCAATAAAAGAAAAACAAAAAATAAATCAAGATATTCTAGATAAAGTACTAATTGAAATAAAACAAGGTAGAATTGAAATTTTTATGATATTTTACATAATATTTTCTCTATATACAGATAATTCAATAAAAGAAGTACTTATAAAAAACCTAAAAAATAATGCTATTAAAAATTGGGAACTATCATTATTTAGATTCTTAAAAAAAAGAAGTTGTTTAGATATAGAAATAGATTACCCTTTTAATAATAATGTAAAAAATAGTAAAGGTTTTTATAAAACAAAAGTACAAAGTCAAAAAAAATCTAGAATAATTCTACACATGGATAAAAAACTTTTTTACTTTCATAGTAAAAAATCAGGTAGTAAAGCTTTTTCCAAAAACACCATGGTAAAAGTCTTAACTAAAATACACAAATATATCATACAAAATAATCTAGATATTTTTAAATGATTATATTTATATAAAAGCCAAGTTTTAATACTTGGCTTTTTCTTTTTATTCAGCTATTCTAATATAATCTTTTGAAACTCAACCTGGTATAATAACTTCTGGATGAGTAAAAAGTTTTTTTTGTTTTTCTATAGATAATTTATTATATTGTTCTAATGTAATAGCTCATTTCCAATATTCTTGTCAATCAACTTCTGCTTTCCCTCAAGCAATTAATAAATAATCTGAATCTTTAGTTACAATATCTGCATCAACTACTAAAGCTTTTTTAGGATCAACTTTTATTTCTAAACAAACTCATCATTTTCATTGATTTTCTTCTCAATTTAATTTCTTTTTAGGATAAGCATATATTACATTTTCTCTTGAAAATCATTTTGGAGCTGTCTTATTATACTGTTTTGCTATTTCTAAATTTGTAATAGAAGCATTAGCTGCTACATAAATATCTTTTTCAATCAATTTTCATCTAGGAATTAATCAATTAATAGCTATTTTTGCTAATCAGCTAAATGAAGTATAATGGTATACACTTACATAATTTGAAGGAATTTTCTCAAAATTTGAAGAATTAAATGAATAATCATTATATTTAGATAAAGCTTTTCAAGATAAAATAGTTTTTGAATCTAAATTACTAAAAAATCTTAAATCTTTAGGAGCATTTATAACAAAATCATAAAATGTTGTTTTTTTATAATATCAATTTTTTATTAAATTAGAATATAATAATAAAATATCTTTAGGTAACACAACTCATTGTTTATCTAATTTTTTTAAATCCTCTAAACTAATATATTTTGAAACAAATTCAATTAATTTAATATTATTTTTTGACTCTGATCATAATCATCTCAAAATCTTTATTTTTTGATTATATATATCCAATTTTTCTAAATATTCTTTATATACAAAATCTGGTTTTATAAAATTATAATCTTTAGAAGAATCTAAAGGTATAAATAATCTTGATTTATATGGATTTCAATTTTCATCTTTTATCATAAAATAAACAATATATCATGCCTTTGATGAAACTCAACTATAATCAGAATTTAAATTATCAATATTTAATAATCAATCTTTTTTTATATCTCACTTATCAATAAATTTAAACTCTATATTTTCATTATATAATTCTAAACCATTAGATTTTAATATTTTTCTTACAATTCTTTTTCATTTTTTTATTCATCAAAATCATTTTTGTATTAATATATCTTGTAATTTTTTATTTGTATATTCTATTTCATCAAATCATCTCCACATTCTTGAAATAAATTCTTTCTTATTATTTCATAATTCTAACCATCATTTTTTATCTACAAATTTTATTAATTTACTCAATCAACTCTTTGTTCAATTTTTATAATTATTTTCCTCCCAATGTTTAAATTCTTTAGAATCTTTTATTGCAAAATAAATATTTTTTAAAAATTTTTTAGGATCTTTATCTTTATTAAACTGTTCTACAGCATTAAAAACAATTACATCATATTGACTGAACCTATTGGAATCAGACAAACTTTCAATCATAAAATTATTGATAATTCAGTCTAAGTTATCCTTTGTTGATAAAACAATATACTTATGTAAATTTTCAAATGATGCTCTAGCAATTATATCTGCAATTGAATAATAACTTATAGTTTTATTTTCAAATCATTTTATTTTAAAAGTCTCTAATTTAAATTTAGCATCAATTCAATATCAATTAGATAATGAATCTAAAGTTTTTAATAAATTTAAAATAGAATCAATTCATTTTTTTTCTGAATCAAATAATAAATTATCTTTATTATCAAAAGTAATATTTAATTTATTTATCTCTTCTTTCGTAAATTTTGTTGATAAATATTTAAAATATTGGTTAAAAAAAGTATAAATTTCTTTTTTATTATCTAAAGAGTCTAAATTAATATTAACAGTTAAATTAATTTTTTCTCATTTTTCCAATCATTTTATTTGTTTTTTTATAGAATCAATATCTATAGAATCTTTTATTTTTCAATCTAATTTTAATAAATCTAAATCAGAATATCTTTTAATTTTTAATTTACTTATTCAGTTATTAACTACTTGTGTACTATTATTTATAACTCAATTAAATTTATTCTCATATTTTTTTAACAAACTAAAAATTTTTTCTTTTGAAAATCATAATTTTTCTAATTTATTAAAAACTTTTACAAATTTTCATGATTTTATAAGTCATTGAGCTCAAAAATATGTTGTAATTAATCAAACAGCTCAAAAAATATTATCTAAATAACTTTTAGACATAACATAATCCAACTCTTCTCACTTTAAAACTCCATACATTTTCATTGTTTTTATAGTTCATTCATAGTCAGAGAATAAATCATTTAAATCGCTTGGAACACTTGTTAAAGCTCAAGCATAAGGTAATAACATAGTAGAAACAAATGCAATATATTTTATCATTATATTTCATTCTAATTCTCTATCTTTTTGAGAAAGCATATCTACTCAAATAACTTTTTTTATATTATTTCTCTCTAAAATAGGAATATCTAAATCACTTTCATAATCAAATATAACTTGTGTAGAAAAAAATCATTCATCAAAATCTCAATTTTCATCAACTTTTGAATTAAACATTTCTTCTATTTCTTCTATTTTTTTTTCTTTTAAAAAATATCAAAAATCTATTTTATCTCTATGTATATATATATTTGCAGTTGGTAATAATTTATAATTTATAAAACCTAAATAATCTCAAACTTTATCATTTATTATCCATCTATAAGAAAGAATATTATCTCATCTAGTTTTTGCTTCTTTTAAAACATTATCTACTACATCTACAGACTTTAAAACTTTAATTTTAATTGATTTTTTAATTTTATTTAAAATATTTGAATTTAATCATTCTAAATTATTATTTATATACTTCATATATCACAACAATAACTTAAAATAATTAAGATTTAATTTTGATAAAATATCTGCTTTTTCTTTAAATTTTTTGATATCACTATTAGAAAAATTAAAATAATTAAAAACCTCCTTAGATTGTTTTTCTAAGTTATTCTTTAATTCCCCTTTTATATCATTATTTTCAATTAATTTATTATTTGATTCTAAAGTCATTTTATTTTACACAATATATAGGTATTCATATATAATTATTATCTCATATTTTTCTAAAATATACAAAATTTAAAAGCCTGAATATAAAATTCAGGCTTTTTTTAAAACATATCATCATTAAAAGCTTTTTTACAACTTTCAGAACAATATATTTTTCCATTTACATATGGAACAACTCCTTTTATTTTTTTATGTGTCCACTCATTACAATAGACACATCTTACAAGATTAAACTCTTGAACCAAAGAAGATACTTTTTCTTGATTTTGCTCTATTTCAAGTCTAAGATTTTTAGCTTCTTCTGCATCTTTTTCAAAGTTATCCATAGGCCATTGTTCCCCATAAGAAAAGACAATTTTATCATCATCTTGAGAATTAATATTATCAAGTTTAGAAAGTAAGACTGAAACCTGATTCTCAAAATAATTTGCTTCTTGAACAACAGCAGTAATATAAGTAGACATAACTAACCTCCAAGTTTTATTTTTATTTTAGTATCTTAAATTATACTAAAAATAATATATAAGTCAATATTATATTATTTGAAAAAAATAATTTATTATATAACTTATTAATAATTAGTTTTTTAATAAAAATTCATGAAAAAAATATTAATATTATTTATTTTCTTTACTTTATCTTTAAATTTAATCTTTGCATCAAATTCTAAATTAGAATGATATAAATACCTAGTTCCTGCTTACTGGTGGTCTTTTGGATACAATAATGATTTATTAAATTTAAAAGATGCTGTTATTATTTTAAATCCAAGTAACTGAGAATTCTCTTCTTCTGAACCTGTTTTTATTGATTTAATTCAAAGATCAAAATATAATAATAATTTAGTTATATGATATGTCTATACTTGATACTGAAAAAGAAATTTTCTAGATATAAAAAATAATATAGATAATTATCTAAAATTTTATAATATAGACTGATTCTTTTTAGATGAAGCTTCTAGTTCAAAAGATAAAATAGATTTTTATAAAAAAATATATAATTATATTAAATCTAAAGATAAAAATTTATTAGTTTTTCTAAATCCTTGAATAACTCCTGATAAGTGATATTTAAATATTTCAGATAATATTATCATTTATGAAAATCCATGTAATAATTATAAAGATTTTTTTCCTCCTATTTGGTTAAAAAATTATCCTAATAGTAAGTTTAGTTTTTTATGACTAGAATGTAATCAAGAAGATAATAAAAAATTAACACAAAAATATGGTAAATATTTAACTTACTTTACAGAAGACTGAAAAGATTGAAATCCATGGGATACTTTTAGTAAATATTATAATAAAAAAACAAAAGAAATTAATAAACAAAAAATAGAAGCAAAAAAAACAAGTACTTCAACAGAAACAATTAAAAAAGAAATTAAAAATTCCCCTTTAGTAAATAAATCTATAATAAAAACTAAATCATTACCTACTGAAAATCAAAATAAAACTTTATTTTATATAATTTGATTATTATCAATAATAATATTAATTTTATTAATTAAAAGATAAAAAAAGAAATTCTAAAATATTTTAGAATTTCTTTTTCTTTTATCACATATTCTCCTTTTAACAACTATTTCTATATAAGTTGTAAAAGTTGAATGCTGTTTATATCTTGGTGGAGCTAGACGGATTTGAACCGACATCTCAGAAGGCCTTGAGTATACTTCTACTATTATATTTTAGCTTAAATAATTTAGAAAAATAAAAAGCTAAACACAAAATAATTCCAAATAAAATTTTATTATTATTTCTAATATTGGAAAAATTTCAAAAAACCATATTAGAAAAGATTTAATTTAATAATTTTATAAAACTCCTAAATCCTAAAGATTTTTATAAAATTTGTAGCAGATCAATTGATACTCATCCCTTAGGAAGGCTACAGTCAGTTCCCTATTATGTGGGAGTGACTATGCTACAGCTAAAGCAGGAGCTTTAAATGCAGCTGCAAAGTTAGCTAAGCTAGCTTTTGCTCTGTTATAAGTTTTAGCACTTATTGTTGTTTGTATTGATTAAAGGAGGTTACAAACATCCCCCTAATAGCATATACCCAAGGCAATTCTCCTGATAGAAACCAAGATTAGCCCCAGTAAAAAAAGTATATCAAAAATAAATAAAAAGTAAAATAAAAATAGCTAACCTACAATAGGTATAGCTAATTTTTCTTTATATACTGAAATTCTAAACCATTAGATTTCAATAAAATATTTAACTCCTTTTTAGTTTTTCTTTTAAAATTTAAATTAAAATAATCAGAATCTTTTATTCTAACAATTTTATAAAACTTAAAACTATAACAAGTAACAGAATTTGAATTTCTTACTATAATCAAGATCCCTCCTATTTTTCACATTGGATAAAATCACCATTTAACAACTCATAATCCATATTAATTTCTGAATCATAAATTCTTTCAGCACCATAATCCCCATTCTCTTCTTTTCTGAGAACTCTTAATTTTTTATTAATATCTGATATATTACTTTGAGTAATTAAAATATCAGATTTAACAATAAAATCTTCTCTATTTGTAGAATTTATAACTACAAACTCATAAAAAAATGGAGCATCATCAACAATTTTTTCCTCTTCTATTGAACTATTTTCATCAGATTCATTTTCAAAGGATTTAATATGATTTAAAACATCATAATAAGT
Organism: Candidatus Altimarinota bacterium; assembly: GCA_027019405.1. GTDB lineage: Bacteria > Patescibacteriota > Gracilibacteria > BD1-5 > UBA6164 > JALUWO01. The sequence goes on from JALUWO010000125.1 coordinate 54,434, forward strand.
TTCTTCTCTTGATTTTAAAATAGCAAATTCTCTACTATCAATTGAAAAATTAGAATATTCCATTGAAGTTTTTGTCATTTCTTCAATTAAATATTCTTCTAATTTTTCTAATAACTTAGATTCCTTCATAACACCTTACCTCTCTTTTGTTTTTATTTTTGTGAAACCTAAAATATATAAAAAAAAGAAAAAGTCAATATTACTTTCTCCTTTTTTTTAATTCTAAAATCATATCTCTTAATTCAGCTGCTTTTTCAAATTCCATATTTGCTGAAGCTATATCCATTTCTAATTCAAGTTTAGTTATCTCTTTTTTTATATTTTTTAAATCAATATTTGAATAATCTTTTTTCTTTGGAATTCAAATTTCTTTTATACTTGAATATACTGTTTTTGGAATTATATTATGTTGTTTATTATATTTTTGTTGTAATGTTCTTCTATAATATGTCAAATTAACAGCTTTCCTCATTGCTTCTGAAATAATTAATCATTTTTCATTAACTAATTTTCATTTATCAAGTCTATATAAATTTCATAAATATATATTTTTTTCTTCCAAAACTAAATCTTCTATATTATTATATTGAGCAACAAACATATCCACAACACCATTTTCATTTCTAGCAGCTCTTCAGATAATTTGAATTAATGAAGATTCACTTCTTAAAAAACCTTGTTTATCAGCATCTAAAATAGCTATTTTACTTACTTCAGGCAAATCAAGTCATTCTCTAAGTAAATTAACTCAAACAATTACATCTATTGCTCACTCTCTTAATTCTTTCAATATTTCCAATCTTTCAAGTGTATCAATTTCACTATGTAAATACTTAACTTTTACTCAATTATCAAGTAAATAATCAGTAAGCTCTTCACTACTTCTTTTTGTTACTGTTGTAATTAACATTCTTGTATTATTTTCTTCAACTTCTTTTATAGAATTCATTAAACTATCAACCATATATTCCATAGCTTGAATTGTTATTTCTGGATCAAGTAATCAAGTAGGTCTTAATATTTGTGGAATTATCCTACAATCTATATCATCTTTCCATACTCAATCTTTTATAGGATCAAAATCAAAAAATTTAGATGGTTTTTTACAACTTTGATTTATTTCATATTTTCATGGAGTAGCTGAAACTGCTATAACTTGATTTAATTTATTTTCAAATTCATTAAATTGAAGAGGTCTATTATCAAAACTACTAGGAAGTCTAAATCAATTTTCTACTAAATTTTCTTTTCTAGCTCTATCTCAAGCATACATTCATCATATTTGAGAAAATGTCATATGTGATTCATCTACAAAACAAAGATAATCATCTCAAAAATAATCCATAAGTGTAGCTGGAGAATCTCATGGCTTTCTTCAATCTAAATACCTAGAATAATTTTCTATACCATTTACATAACCAACTTCTTGCATCATTTCTAAATCATATTCTACTTTTGTTTTAAGTCTTTCATATTTTACAACATCTCAAAGTTCTTCTTTATAATATTTCAATCTTTCTTCAAGTTCCTTTTTTATATCTGGAATTATTTTTTCAATTCTATCTTTTGTAGTTACTGTATGTTTAGCTGGAAATATTTTTATTTCTTGTAAATATTCATAAATCTCTCAAGTTAAATAATTCCTAGAAGTTATTTGACTTACTTCATTTCACCAAAATTCAATTGTAAATACAGTTTCATTTGCTGCTGACCATATTTCTAAAACATCTCACATAACTTGAAACATACCTGGTTTAAAATCTTCTCTAGCTCTTCTATATTGCATTAAAACTAATTTCTTCAAAAGATCTTCAATTTCATATTCATTTCAAACCTTTATATCAAAAACTTGTTCCAAATATAAAGAAATATCTCAAATACCATAAATACAAGAAACAGATGCTACAATTATAACATCTTTTCTTGTTAATAAATCCTGAGTTGCAGCATGTCTCAACCTATCAATTTCTTCATTTATAGTTGCTTCTTTTTCAATATAAGTATCAGATTTTGAAACATATGCTTCTGGTTGATAATAATCATAATATGAAACAAAATAATGAACAGCATTTTCAGGAAAAAATTCTTTAAATTCTTGAGCCAATTGAGCAGCTAAAGTTTTATTATGAGCAATTATTAAAGTTGGTTTTTTAATTTCTTGTATTATATTTGCCATAGTAAAAGTCTTTCAACTTCAAGTTATTCACCATAAAGTCTGAAATTTTTCTTTTTTTTCTAGATTTTTAATCAATTTTGATATAGCATTTTTTTGATCTGGTGATGGATTATATTTTGATTTTAATTTAAACATTTTATATTTATTTATAATAAATTTTAACAATTCTTTTTATTATATAAAAACTATTATTAAAATCAAAAAAAAGCTTAAAAATATAATTTTTTAAACTTTTATAAATACTTTATTCTTACTCATCTTAAAAAATATTTAATAATCATTTCAAAATTCCATCATCTATCAGAAAAATATTTTATTCAAGTTCAAGGAACTCAAACTCAATGTCATAATTGATTATTTTTATTTCAACCTGGATCTTTTACTCATAATAAAAAAGGAAATTTTTCAGGATGAGCACAATCAGGAATTCATGAAGCATTTTTACAATAATTTATAAAGTTTTGAGTCTTTCAATTTGAGCTTGAAAAATACCAAGGTTTTATTAAATCTCAATTATATGTGACTACTAAATCTTTTGTTTTATCAACAATTTTATTTATTTTAGGACTTCTTTTTTCAAGTCAAAATCAAAGATATTTTTGAAAAATATTAGGATCATCAGATGCATCAAACCATTCTCAAGCAAATTTTCTTGCTTTTGTGATATACCATCTAGCATAAGTTCTAGCTAAAACTATAATAGTCTTTATTTTCTCAGAATTTGTATTATTACTAACTTCTCAAAGTCATTTTAAATAATCACTTAAATATAATTCATTAACAACAACTAATTTATTATTTTTTTTATACAAAATAATATCTCATTTAAATTCATTATCATTCAATTTTCATGTTTTATCCCATTTTGGTTTTCTATCCCAAGAATTTATTTTTATGATATTTCATTTTGGAACTGAAATCCTAAAAAATTTAGTATTATAAAAATTAATAATTTTCTTATTATTTATATATAAAAAATCTGACTTTAATTTTATATTTAAGTATAATTTCTCATTCTTTTTATTTTTATCAATGTAAAACTTTATTATTTTTTGATTATTTTCTTTTATAATTTTAAAATTATATTTTCAAGAAACTTCCAAATTTATATAATCAGAAAAAGGATAACTTAATTTAACTTTTATCTTATTTGTATCATCAAAACTTCAAGTTCATTTTTTTATTATAGAATTTGATAATCTAGTATTTTCAATATTTAAAATAAGTTTCTTAATTCATAAAATTATATTTCTTCTTTTCTCATCAATTTTTTTATCCAAGATTATATCTATTTTTGATAATAAAGATATAATTTTCTCATCACTTAATCTTAATAAATATCTATTTATTTTTTCTAAAAATATTTTATTGTTTAAGTCTACTCAAACATTTAATTCTTTTTTTAATACTTGTAATTGTCCATAAAGTTTCTCTCATGGACAAACAGTATAACCAGCATCTCTATGTCATATAATAGGATATTTATGAATAACAACTAATGGCTTTTTCATACATTTTTCACCTGTTCAAATACACCATTTAAAAAAATCAGTTTTTTTTGATAAATCAATATGATATTTTTTAACTAAATATTTTATCAATTTTTTTAAACTTTCATATTGTTTTTTATTAATAGGTTTTTTATTATAATCTCAAATTATAGAAATTCAAATAGCAGGTTGATTATTCCATTTGTCATGAGCTCATACAACATCATCTCATCAAGCTCTTCACTGAAAAATTTCTCAATTATAACCAATTAAATAATTATAACCAATATCTCACCATTTTCTAGACAAAGCATGAAATTTATAGATTTTTCTTATAGCCTCATATGAATCAACTCAAGTTCAATAATTAGTATCTGTATCATGAATAACTATTGCTGATCTATTTTTTACTCTAGCAATAGGCCAAGCCAATTTATGAGTTCATTCATATTTTTCAATACTTTTAACTCAAAATTTAGTTGAATAATCTTTTACTAAAAAATTATTTGCCAATTTTACTTTTTCAGCTTCTTTTTCAGCTCTTATTTTTTCTTCTTTTGTTAAATGAACTCATGATTTATTTTTTATACTCTCTATTATATCCTTCCAATAAGGAGAATCTAAATATCTATATGATTCATCTGCTCACCATTCTTGTCTTGATATAATATGAAGTTCATCTCAAGAATAAGCAAAAACTCAATTTTTTATATAAAAAGATATAATTAAAAATAAAAATAGTTTAAAAATTTTACTATACAAAGGAAATATGTTAAGATATAATTAAATTATAACATTATAAAAATACAATGTCTTTAAAAAGTAAAAACATTATAAAAAAAGCTGGAAAATTAGCAATTTTAAGTTTAATAATATTAATCATAATAAATTTATGATTTAATTTTAATAATTTAGATGCAAAACAAAATAACAAAGATAATAAAATATCTTTAAAACAAGATACAAATGATTATAATTATGTAAACATCAAAATAAAACCATTAGCATCAGTAGCAACAGCAATATCAACAAATATATGAATACAATATTTATCAAACAATAATCAAAATAAAACTAGTTATTTATATAATAACTTATTCTCAGTAAAACAAGTATTAAATAACTCAAAAAATATAAAAGAAAATATATTATGAAAAAATATGTTATTTATAAAAGATTATTATAATTTTATTAAATCAGACTTTAACAAAAACATAAGTAATTCACAAAATAGAAAAATAGCATTAGAATCTATATTAAATCAACTTGAATACAGATATACTCAAGCTAATAAAAATGCAAATTTTCTACTAAACCAAAAAAAGATTATCCAAGACCAATACAATAAAATAGAAGACTCTATAAATCAAATAAAAAATAAAATAAAATTTAATTATACAAATAATAATTTAGAAGAATTATATAGTAATATGGATGATTATTATCAATTAAAACAAAAAGAAACTATCTTAAAAACATATATATTATATATAGATGACTTTTTAAAAAAATATTTAGTTTTAAATAAATATAATAAAATATTAATAAATACATTAAAAATAAATAAAGATATTATTATTAAAAATTCATATCTAGTAATACCTGATAGCTGAACAGCTATATTAAAAGAATATAAATTATTAATAACTCAAGAACAATATAATAAACAAAAAGAACAATAATATTATTGTTCTTTTTGTTTATTTAAACTGGTACAAAAGGAGAAAAAACTAATCTATTATTTTTAGTTTGTATAAATTTTTCTCATAAATGATCTAAATTTAATTCACTTCTATATCAAGCATTTCATCTTTGAATCATCTTATATCAAACAGTTTTTACTTTATAAAAAATATCATATCTATTACAAGTTCTGGGACATATATCATCAGTTGCATATTTTCATCTCATTATATTTTCTATAGCACTTGTATCACAAAGTCTTCAAGTAAAAACTAAAGCCCAAGGATAATATAAATCAATACCAATATCATTATTTGATATATTTTCAAAAAGTTCTTTTCTTTCTTGCATATAATCAATAGCAACTCTTTTTATTCAAAATTTATTTAAAAAACTTTTATACAATTCCAATCACACTTCAGAAGAATTATAAAATTTTAACTGCCATTTTATTATCTCATCTTTCAATTTTTTTATTTCATCAATATTTTTATTTTTAATTAATTCTCAAGCTGGATGTACATCATATCAATAAGTATCAATTAATGGTGTTTTTAACTGTTTATGTAATAGTCTACCAAATCAAATAGTTAAATTCTTATATTTTTTATTTAATAAATTCAAAACTCAAAAATCATTAACTATTACTTCAATAGGATTTTTTATCTTTAATTCATTTAAAAAAGCTAATCATTTTTCTAATCTTTCTAACATTTTATCTCATAAATACGGAGTAACAAGAGTAAATATCCTGACTTTATGAGGAGGAAAATTTTTATTAAATTCCCTAAATTTTTCTATAGCTTCTTTTATTTCATTTTCTGTTGGAACTAAATATTCACAATTATCACTTCAATAATAAATTCAAGATATTTTATTAAAATAATCTCATCAGAATTTTTTCTTTATTTCTCTTATTCCCATAAAATTTATCTCATATTGAGGAGAAATAGTCTCAGCTAATTCTCATGGAAAATTTTGCATAAAAAAACTAGCTAATTCTCTATCTTTTTTTCATTGAGAAAATAATTTATTATTATTTAATAAATCAAAATACTCTAAATTTGTTCAAATATGTATAAATAATTCCATAATTTTTTAATTAATACTCTTAATAAACAAAATCAACTTTTATAACTCTATTTCAAAATTTTTCTGATTTTTCAGCTTCTCTTATTGAAAAAATAGCATCATGCTCTTCAAACCTTGTTTTTATCTCATTAAAATCTATTTGTTCTCATTGAAAACTAACAACTTCATAAATTCATTCTTCATAATCATATGGTAATAAATCTATTTTATCTTCAGTTGATATTGAAATATCATAATTTTTTATTTCTCATAAATTTTGCTTAAAAAAATCTAATAATTCCTCTGAAGTTTTAAATTCAGTTTCTCAAAAAATAAATAAATTCTTTCATCAATCAATTGATAAACTTTCAATATAATCATATCAAAAATCTGATGGTATTTTATTATTTATTTTTAATGTAATATTTCATGCAAAAGTATTCATAATTTTTATTTTTTTAATATATTTAAAACATTTTCTGGTGGTCTACATAAAATAGCCATTTTATCATCAAAAACTATAGCTCTTTGCATCAATTTAGGATAAACTGACATAGCTTTTAATATTTCTTCATCACTAGAATCTTTAGTTAATCAAGCTTGTTTAAATTCCTTTTCATTTGTTCTAGTAAAATCAATAGCTTTTAATCATAATTTTTTTTGTAATTCAATAAGTTCATCATAATCCAAAGGATTTTTTAAATATTCTCTTAAAATATAATTTTTAGTTTTAGAATCAAGAAGTTTTAAAGCCTCTCTAGATTTTCAACATCTGTTATTATGTAATAATGTAATCATATTTATATAAATTAATTTTAATATATAAATATAATAAAAAAATAAGATTTAATTGCAATTAAATCTTATTTTTTTATTCTAGAAAAAATTGAAGTAAATGTTTTTAATATTATTTTTAAATCAAGTAAAATTGACCAATTTTCTATATAATAGATATCCAAATTTGCTTCTTTTTCAAAAGAATTATCATCTCTTCAATTTACTTGTGCCATTCAAGTAATTCAAGGTTTAATAGTTAACAACCTTTTATGTCACATTAAATATTTATCTACTTCTCTTGGCTGATGAGGTCTAGGTCAAACTAAACTCATATCTCAATACAAAACATTAAAAAATTGAGGTAATTCATCAATAGAAAATTTTTCAATAATATTTCATATCTTAGTTTTTCTTGGGTCATTTTCTATTTTATATAAAGGTCAATTTCTTTTTGATTTCTCTTTTATTAATTCTTTTTCAAAATCCAAAGCTTTTTTCTTCTCTTCATCTGATACATTATATGAATCTTTTGTACAATGTTCCCATTTCATATACCTAAATTTATATAAATCAAATTCTTTTGATCATTTTCAAATTCTTTTATTTTTAAATATAGCTGGAGCTTTAAAATTATCAATTTTTATTAATAAATAAACTATCAATAAAATTGGAGAAAAAATAATTATTCATAATAAACTAGCAAATATATCAAAAATTCTTTTCCATACTAAATTCCAACCTGATAAACTAGTATTTTTTAACTCAATAACAGGAATTTCATTTATAAGTGACAAACTTGTATTTGTTTTTGTTACATCAAAACTATTTGTTAAATACCTATATCTCACTGCAAAAATTCTAGTTAATTCCCAAATATCATATAAACTTTGTTTATCATAATCACTATCAATATAAATTAATTCATCTATTTTCCTATTTTTTATTTTTCTACTTAAATTTTCAAAAGTTAAAAATTTTATTTTTGAATTTTTTATTTTTTTAGAATTTGAATATCAAATTAAATTATAAATTCAAGCTTTTTTTATATCATCAAGTATATGTTTTATTTCAATATCATCTTTATTTGTAATAATTATCAAATTTGTTTTTGAAAAAAATCATTTTTTTATTAAATAATATTGTAAATTATTTAATAAAATTCTTTGTATAATAATTAATATAATTCATATAAAAAATGCATAAATAATAATAAGTCTTGGTATTTCTACATTAAATATAAATCACTTTCATAAATACACCAATACTGAAAATAATAAAAATGCATAAAATCAATATAAAATAATATTTAAAAATTCTTTTATTTTTGAATTTACAACTTTTATTTTATACAATGAATGTATAGAATATATAAAAATTAAAATAAAAGCAGCAAATAAAGAATATTTAAATAAAATATCATTATTAATTGTTTGTATTTTTAAATGAATTCAAGGAATAAAATCTCATAATAATCTAAGTTTTTTAGCAATAAAAAAACTTACTAGAACTATTAAAAAATCTAGCAATACTTTTATGAATCAAAAAATTATATCTTGTTTTTTCATATACAAAAATTTAATTAAATATATTATAATTATAATATCAAAAAAACAAGGTCTTTTGAACCTTGTTTAAATTTTATTTCAATATACTTATTAAATCTTTTATCATATTTTCATTATATTTATATAAATCTTTTGAATTAATATATTCTCAAGATATTATTTTTATGTTTTGATATTTAGAATTAATTTTTTCTTTCTCTTTTTTATCTAAAAGTAAGTATTCTCATCATTTTACTGAAATATTATTTTTAAAATCATCTTCTTGTTTTTTTGATAATTTAGGTATTTTCTTATTTCCCAAAACAAAATCAATTTTTTTATATCATAAATATTTTTGAATATTATCAATAAATTCCAATATACTATAATTTGTAGTTTCTCAAATTTTGTTATTAGCATTAAGTATATAAATAATTTTTGCATCTGATTTTTCAATTTCTTCAGTAAGTCACTTAATAATAAAATTAGCAATTATTGAAGTATATAAATCTCCAGGTCAAATTATTATATAATCAGACTCTTTTATAGCATTCTTGATATTTACAGTTATTTGTGGGATAATAGAATCATTCAATAACTCTATTCTATCAATAGCAGAATTATATCAAGCAACATTTGAAATATTATCTTGTCTTTCTATTATCTCTCAATTTTTTAAAATAGCTTTTATATGAGCTTCTTCTACAGTAATAGGTAAAACATTATCATCTACTATAAGTAATTCTTTTATAAAATTCAACATTTTTTGATAATCTCAGAAATACTTAAATAAACTAGCCATTAAAATATTTCAAAATTTATGTCAACTAATATTTTCTTTTAGATTTAATTTATAATTTAAAATATTATTATCTAAAGAATTGATAATTTCATATACTTCTCATCTTTTATCAAGAAATTCTTCTAAATCTTTTTTTAAATCAACTATTTTTCATTCATCTAATATTTCATTTACAACTTGAAAAAACAAATCTTTAATATTAAAATTATTTATATTTGATGAAGTAATAATAACTCTTTCAAACAAAATCTTAAAAAAATCTTTATGTCTTGATTTTGATAATACAAATAAAATTCTTCTTAAATCTCAAGGAGGAGGTAAATGTTGTCAAAATTCTTTAACAAAAGCTCTCATCAATTTTCAAGTAGTTCTTCAATCATCACTCATAGCAACAATTGAATTAATTTTATAATTTATATTATGAGTTTTTCTTACTTTTGAAAGATATTCATTAAATATTTTTAAAGTTCAGGACTGTCCATTTCATCAACCAATAAAAGTAATATTTTTATTTGAAGCATTTTCTAAAAACTCTAACTTTCAAATATTTTTAGCAATTATTTCTCTTGCAATATTTTTTCATATTTCCACTCATGGTTGATCAAAAGCATTAACTCAAAAAAATTCAGCCATAATTGCAATTTGAACTTCATACATAAGTATTAGTTTTGCTAAATTTCTTTCATTTATTTCACTAATTTTAATAGTATAATTTATCTTATTATAATCAGTTATACTTTTTGCAGTTGCAAATTTTTCAATATCAAGTAATTGCTTAAAACTAAATTTTTGAGTATTTATAATATTATAATCAACATTTGAATTTTCAACTTCAATAAAATTTAATATCTTATCATTTGGTCAGTCATAATAAAGTTGAAGCTGAGAATGTTGATCAGTAACTCAAATTGCTGTATTTGGAGTAAGTCAAAGACCTCATTTTCAAAGACTCTCAGCTAATAATTGTTTATACCATTCTCAAAGAAAAAATAAATTTGTTACATATGGGAAAAAAACTAAAATATTTTTTCAAAGTTCCATATAGCTATGATAATTTATCATTGAAGTCAAAAGAGCAATATTTTTAGAACTATCATCATTTAATAATTCATTTTTATATTCTGAAACTCAAGCTAATATTTTATCTATATCTATCCCAATAAAAGCCAAAGGTAACAATCCAACTGGTGTAAATATTGAAAATCTTCATCAAATTCAATCTGGAATATCAAAAACTTCAAATCAATTCTTTAAACTTTCTTTTTTAAAATTTGAACTTTCTCAAGCAACTACAACAAAATGTTTTTTAATATCTAATCAAATATATTTAATTTTATTCTTAAAAAAAGTAAATTGAGATAAAGTTTCAATTGTTCATCAAGATTTTGAAATAACAATAAATAATGTCTGTTTTAATTCTATTAAATCAAGCAAATTATTTATTTCAATTGGATCAATATTATCTAAAATATATAATTTTGGATTATCTCATCTTTTTTTTCTACTCAACTCATTATAATATTTTCATTTTATTGCCTGAAAAAAAGCCCTAGTTCAAAGAGCTGATCAACCAATTCATAAAACAACTATATTTTTATAATTATCTTTATTTTTTTTAACAAAATGATTTATTTTTTTAGTATCAACAAGCTTATCAATTTTTAAAAAATCTAGTTTTCAATTATTATATTTATCATTTATATTTTTTATTGCTTGTTTTGATTTTGTTTTATATTTTAAATCTAAAAATGCCTTTGAAAAAAGCAGATTATCTAAATTTAATTTAATCATTTTTTATAATTTTAATCATTTTAAATATTCTACAAGCTCATCTCTTACTTCTTCATTCTTAAGTCCATAAGCAATAGTTGCTTTTAAAAAACCTACTTTAGAACCTGTGTCAAATCTCTCTCATTTTATATTTACTCAATAAATATCTTTTTGTTGTCTCATTAATTCAAAAGCATCTGCTAATCTAATCTCTCAAGTTGCTTTTTTCTCTGATGCTTTTTGTAAATAATCAAAAATATCTGGAGTAACAACATATTTTCAAATAACTCAATTTCTAGATTTAGTTTCAGTAGATTCAGGCTTTTCTAAAAATTTATCAACAACTAAAGCATTTCAATCACATGAATTTGATTCTATAATTCAATAACTTGAAACATCAGAATCTGAAACAGGAATAGTTGCAATAGCACATGAGTTTTTTCTCTCATAAACTTCTATTAATTGTTCAGCTGCTGATTTATCATTATCAATAATATCATCTCAAAATAAAACTAAAAATGGTTCATCTCATACAAAAGGTTTTGCTCTTAAAATAGCATCACCATCTCATCTAGGATAAGGTTGTCTTAAATAAGTAATATTTGCCATATTATTTAAAACTTTTACTTTTTCTAAAAGTTCAAATTTATTTTTACTTTCTAAATTTTTTTCAAGCTCATAATTTGAATCAAAATGATCTTCAATAGCTCTTTTATTTCTACCTGTAACAATAATAATATCTTCACATCATGCTTGAATAGCTTCTTCAATAAGATATTGCATAACTGGTTTATCTATAATGGGAAACATTTCTTTAGGAAGAGCCTTTGTAGCAGGTAAAAACCTAGTACCAAATCCAGCTGCTGGGATTACACATTTTTTTATTTTTTTCATAAATAAATATTATAAACTATTTTATATAATTATAAAAAAAAATTGCTTTTAAGCAATTTTAATAAATTATTTTTTCTTATTCATTATATCAATTACACTTTCATAATCATCCCATATACTTTTTCCATTATTAAAAGAATTATATTTATTTGAAAATTTTGTTTTAGTTTTTATATTTCATACTTTTTCAACATCATTATAATCAAATTTATTTTCATTATCTGATAACATTTTATTTAATTTTTTATCATCATAAATATTATAATTTTTTATACTATTATCATTTTTTAAAATATTTTCTTCTTTTTCTCATAAAATATCATCTAAACTTTTAGTATCTTCATCATATACATTATTATTATTCTTTATTTGTTTTTTATAGCTATCCTTTAAAGTTCAAAATAAATCATCATTATCATATTCTTTTATCTTTGATTTAAAATCTCAAAATATTTTTTTATAATCAACTTCTTCATTTTTACTTAAATTTGAATTAATACATCAGTATAATCATAAAAATCTTAAAAAATCTCATACTCACATATCTTTTAGATTTTCCTCTTTTTTCTTATATGACATATAAACTATTATAACTAAAAATAATATAGGAAAATAAAATCATAAAAAAATAATAACTAAAAAGAAAATAAATTTTTTACATTCTAATCAAAATATATTTTTTCTTTGTTTTAACATTAAATAATTTTTAAATAAATATTTTTTTTATTATATCACAAAAAAAGATTAAAAGCTAAAAACTTTTAATCTAAATCAAATCTTTTAAAAAGTGGTTTTCCTTTTTCTTTTATATTAAAAACTACTTTCTCTTTTCTTAATTCTCCTAATTCCCCATTTTCAAGCCTTTCTTTATAATTTTCTAGACCTAATTTTTCAAACATTTCCCCCATTTTTTCTGGAAAAAACACATATAAATTTAATCAAACTTGTCTTAATCATTCTGCTATTGTATATAAAACTTCTCTAGTAGTTTCTTCATCTTCTTTTATAGTTTTCCAAGGTTCTTTTTCTGTTGTAAAATTATTTAATAAATCTAAGAATTTAAAACTTTCATCAATAGCCTCTTTAAAATTATAATTTTTTAAATTTTTATCAAAATTTTTATTATATTCTAAATTTTGTTTGTTTATATTCTCCCCTTTTAACTTTCAATTTTCCTCTTTCAATTTTAAACTAAGCACTACTACTCTATTAACCAAATTTCCTAAATTATTAGCTAACTTTGCATTATAAGTTAGAACTGCTTGTTTTTGGTCAAAATCTCAGTCTTGACCTATATTAAAACTTGAAAGAAGATACAGAGTA
>JALUWO010000126.1 GCA_027019405.1 Candidatus Altimarinota bacterium
ATGCTGATTGTACTTCTGCTAGTTGTTCACCAAGAGTCATAAAAAACACACCTTTAAAAATTTATGGCGTATTTTTACATTTTTATTTCTGTAGTGGTATGGGTACTAAAAAAGAATTTTGAAATTTCCCTCAAGAAGAGGGAGCTTTATACTGAAATTTGTAGTTTTATGGACTTGTTTTTAGTTTTGACATTTACATCTCGACACTTTTGTGCAAACAGTCTCGTTTGTGTTACATAAAAGTCAACAATGGACCCACCATTTTGATATGCTTTACAAGATTTTTCCGCCTCCACCAAGAGCATCTCTACTCTTTCATCTTGTGTTAAGCTCTTTTTTCTCTCTATGGAATAGCTGTACTCCTCTAGCTCTTTGCGAAGATCATCTAATTCCTCTAATAGAAACTCTTTTTCATATTGACAAACCTGTAGTTTGTGTAAATGTTTTTTCTTTTTCATCTCACACCCCTATGAAAAACGTAGGTTTTTAAACTTATCATCTTCATTTATGCTAAGTTTAAATTCTGGTTTCGACTCTTTTTTCGAAAATCTTCCCTTTTCAGGCTCCCAAAACATCACGAAGTGCATCACATCTCTGAGTTGGCTTTTATGGATGTCCTGATAATCATCTACATCAAAAAAGCTTTTTAGTTGTATCCAGATGGCCGGGCTGATGGTCGAGACTGAAACGCCCAAATCTTTTGCTACCTCTTTGGCTTTTTCCTGTATGGCATCACGCAGTTTTTTCCTGTCACGGCTGTCGAGGTACTGCACCTGTTGTTGCACCTCAATCTGTGGAGTTTGTTTCATGCTCTTTGCAAGTTCTAAGATGGCGTCGGTCTGTTTAAGTTGTGTTTCCATAAACTGTTGTTGCATTTTCATCATCTCTAGCATTACTGCGTTTGTGTCTGAAGGTACTTGAAGTTTAGCAACAGCCTCTTTCTCCATTTGAATAAAATACTTTCTAGTCTCTTTACCTTTTTTATTGTTTTCAAGCATAGAGAGTTCTTTTGCCATATCTATGGTTACTATGTATTCTTTTGATACTCTCATCTGCCCTTTTAGCTGATACTCATTTTTGAGTACGAGGTAATCTTCGCCCTCCACAAAGTCATATTTTTTGATGGCTCTTTGAATCCAGTCATTAAATCTTGTCTTCACTTCAAGATAAGTATGAATATCTCTTGCATTAACTGAGTTTACTTCCTCAGCACCTATGATGTTTGCCTCTATTTTGATTAACTTTTGCATAAGTTCTCCTTTTTAAAAGTTGTCAATTAACAACCTTTTATGCTGAAATTGTGTCATATATATACTTAAAAGATTATTAAAAAGTAGATTATTGACAACCTTTTAACAAAGTAAGTTGTTATTAATATCTTTTTAAATAAAATACATTTATGGAAAAAGTAACATATAAAGATATTGCTAAGTATCTAAATAAAAGTGATACAACTATTAAAAGCTGGAGTAGCAGATACCCTGAAATGTTAGAACTAACAAAAACAGGAGCCTTCTGCAAAAAAAACAATATCACTATAGAGATGATAAAAAACTGCATAGAACTCAAAGAGATGGCAAGTAGGCAAGAGGGGGAGAAATAATGGAATATTTTATTATTGTTGCTATCGTAATTTTTATATACATTGTTATCACAAGCTATAATGAGACAGAGAACACCACAGAAGCTTCTGATATTGCACAAAAAGATTTTGACAAGTTTAGTTCTGCGTATAATCATGATACAAAGCAAACCAGAAAGGTATCTAAATCACTTGGAAAGATAGGTAATGACGAGTATGTTTTAAATATTGAATATTCTTATGATGATGAAAAACAGGAAAAAAAACAAAAACAGTATGATAATTTTGAAGGATGGTTTTATGATGAAGTATCAGATTATATAAATATAAAAAAGAAATTATCTATAAAGTACAAAGATGGGCAAGGTCAAGTTACAAAAAGAGATATTGATGTCTATAAATTTGGTAGAACTTCTTATGGTGGATTTATTTTAGCTGTCTGTAATCTGCGAAATGCCAATAGAAGCTTCAGAACAGATAGAATTTTAGAGTGTATTGATTTGGAAACAGGAGAATTTATCAAAGATGTAGCAAGTTTTCTTGAAAATGAATATCTCAAAACAGATGAATATAAAAATATTCAAATAAAACAACAAAAGCAAGAGGAAAAAGCAAAAGAAGTAAAATATTACAATGATTTTTGGGATAAGTATAATACTTTATTAAAAATTATTGTTTATATGGTTAAATGTGATGGAACTTACAATAAAAGAGAAAAAGCTATTGTGAGAGAAGTATTTGAATACTTAGAAAACAACAACGAACTCATAACAGACAAATTCCTTAATAAAGTTGTTAAAAATATTAAAATGCCTACAGAGAGAGGTTTCAAAGTAAATGTTACTAAGTTTATAAAAGAAAATAAATTTGATATTGATATTGTAGAACTTGCCAAAAATATAATATCCACTCAAAATACAATTCATCCAAGAGAACAGGAAATGATAAAATTTTTAAATAAAAAATTTGAAACTGATATAAAAATTGAATATATCCCAGAAAATACCAATAATGGAATTGAATGCCCTAACTGCCATTCAAACAACACAAGAAAAAGAGGATTA
>JALUWO010000127.1 GCA_027019405.1 Candidatus Altimarinota bacterium
GCAAGAAGATAACATCAGTTCGATAAATCCCTTAGGGTTAGTCTATTGAGATTAACTTTGTCGAACCAAACGACAGTTTAAAACTACTATTTGACTATATTTTAGATGATAATATATCTGACTTGAACTTCTACGACGATATACCGAACCTTTCTAATGAATTTAAAGAACATACTCATAATTTATGTAATTTTATACTATTTTCTGATGAAAACTATTTAAATCATTTAGATGAAGTATACAATAAACTTATTAAAACAAATATATAAAATCAATTCATAAAAATTATTAAATCCTTATTTTAAAAGGATTTTTTTATTGTCTCTCTTAAAATAATCATATAGCTTCTAAATTATGGAACCTAACTTTCTATTGACAATTTTCTAAAATGTTTAGTATAATTTTATTTATATCTTAACTTAATATTAAAATGAAATTATATGCTATATTTTCTAAAGTATGAAAAGATAATTGAAAAAAGAAAGTTAAAAAAAATAATTGACCCAAAAAAGATAAACATCTTAACAAAGAAGATTTTGAAAAAATACAAGAAACAATTAAAAAAGTTGATAAAGAAATTGAGAATAAAAAGAAAAAAACTGATATTACAACTACAAGTAAAATAACTGTAAGTGAAAAAGATAGAGAAGAAAATAGAAAATTCTTAACTAATGATGAGAACAAAGAAAAAATTGAAAAAGTACATACAAGTATGCAAGATATAGCAAGTTTATACTGAAATTCTATCAATGAAAAGAAAGTTAAAGGAAATATGAATATTTATGCATTAGTAACTACTATCATTTTATCAATAAATGCTATTATAGTATTACAATTTAATATAATTAAAGAATATTTATACAAGCAATTAAACTACAATATCAGCTTATTTATAGTGTTAATAGTGATGAATTTAATTATAGTATGAATCATTTATACTTATAAGAAACTATCTCAAAATAAATAACAAAAAAGCAGGAAACAATCAAGTCCTGCTTTTTATTTAACTTAATCTTATTAAAATCCTTCTATTTCTTTTTTAATTTGTTCAGCAAAATCAAATATTTCTTTTAAATCTTCTTTTGATATATCATTATTACTATTAGAACAAATTTCATCTCATATTTGTTTATAATTTTCATAAGTTAATTTTTGACTATAACCATATTCAGTTTCTCAACAATTTGTAAATACATATCCTTGTAATAATTCTTCTGGAGTTTGGTTATATGCAAAAACTCATCAGCTAATAAGTAATCAAGACAATGTTAATATAAGCTTTTTCATAGTTTATAAGGGCTAAAAAATAAAACAACATTGTGATTATAATAATGCTTATTTTTAAATCAACTAATTTTTCTTTACTATCATTTTTTCCAAAATATTAAAAAAGCTTGCTATTATATTTTCAGTTGCTTTATATTCTTCTATTGGTAACATACTAATATTGTTATTAGCCTGAAAATCTATTACTTGTAAAAGCTTATCAGATACATCTTTGAAAGGATAAAGCAAAATTACTCATTTTACATTTTCATTATCATCAGCATTAAGATAATACTTTTGAAACAACTCTGTAAATCTCTCATTTACAACTCAAAATGTATCTAATTCAGGATAAAAAGCTACGGAGTATTTAGCATCTAAAATTATTTTCGTATTTCAGAAATCTAGTATATAATCTGGGGTAACTGTTTTTTGATTATCTTTTCTTTCTATACATCAACCAAATTTTAACAAAACTTCATTTCAATAATATGATAACTTTAATCAGCAATTACAATCTATACTTGGTTTATTGCAACATTGTTGACAATTATTTAATCCTCAACAATTTCTTTCTCATTTGGTATCTCCAGCACTACAAAATTCATCATTTTTATAAATATCCTGTAAACTTCATACTACTTCCCATCATTTATTTTTTGCATAATCAGAAGAAAAAAGCTCTTTAAGTTTTATAAAACAATATATTTCATAAAGTTCATCAAAGGTTTTAATATTTTTTTGATTTAAGAAACTTAAAATATCAATTTTAAAGAAGTTTTTCAAATATTTCTCCAAGTTTGAATAATTTAGATTTAAACTAATTTTTGAAGTTTTTTTTGCTCATAAATCAAGTTTTACATTTTTTAAAAATCATTTATTCAACAAAACATTGAAAAATCTTTTTTGTTCAGATGTTTTAGCTTCCATCATATTTCTATGAATAAGTTTTTTTATATATCTATTTTCTGATACATCGTAATCATCTACTTTTTCGTATTGTTTTACATTTTTTAAGTTTATTTCTTGTCAATAAAGGTTTATATTTTGCCTTTTTTTTGTTCATTGTTTATGTTTTTCTTCTTCTCAAGGTAAAAGTTTAGTTTGCTGCTGGTAGATAGCTTGTAAATTCTGTTTATGTAATCATTTTTTTGCAATATCAAACTTTGGAATAAGTCTTGTTTTTTTGATAGGATTTGAAGATATTTTGTTAAAAAAATATTGAATTTTATCTTTTGTTTTTTGAGTATTTATTTCATTATCAAACAAATTTTCAATAAGTTTATAATCTCATTTTCATCAAGCTTTATTCTCATTAGAAAAATTTCATCAAAAATAAGTTTTATCAATTTTTTGTAA
>JALUWO010000128.1 GCA_027019405.1 Candidatus Altimarinota bacterium
GTTGATTATTACAAGTTAATTGAATACAAACATTAATTGGTATGATGTGAAATCAAATGTAATTAAAGTTGTTTTATAGTTCAAATTAATGTGTGAGAATACATTGATAAAAGTAGTGTATACATATAGTTCAAAACAGGTTTTAGTCTGATAGTAAATACGTATTTACCATTTATTTTGTTATTAAAAAGAAATGAAGAAAAAAATTATGAGTGTAGCAGTATTAGCTATAATGTTGTCGACAACATTATTATCTTGAATAACAAGTGCTAATATTACATTACAATGAGAGAAGAATTTAACCAATGATTGACAATCGAAACAAACTGTTAATTGACAGTATGATACTAATCAAGGTGAAATTAAAAGTAATGTAGTTAATGATGTAAAGAGTGGGTTAAGTATAGAAAAAATGAAACAATTACTTTGATGTTGAGTAACACAGGACTGTTATGTTGGGAATAAGTTTATTTATGTAATTCAAAAAGGAAATAATAGTATGCCATCTACAGCTCCCTCTCAGAATAGTTGTGAAACTTATACATATAAAAAGTATGTTATCTATAATTTAGAGTGAGATGTAATATATAACTGAACTATAGATGGCAAGCATTGTTATTTATCTCGGAATTATCCTGCTCATTATGATATGTGACAAGTAGATCCAACACCTATAATATCATCTCATAATATATGAAGTAAAAAAATAGTTATTATTAACTGAGTATGACATGGACGTGGATTATTAGTAATAGATGATACCCCTAATACTGCTTTTAAAAGAATATATTTAGGAACATCTTGATGAGATAATAATGGTTATATACTTATTAAATCAACTAATAACTATATATATGGACAAGATCATATTTATAATATAAATACTACTTACTGTGATAGAAATACAACTTTTATTTCAAAAACATGGAATATTAATTTATCAAACTTTTCATTAATAAATGGAATATTTCTTAGTAGAGATACAGGTACTTTTACATATGAACATTGAAATACAGACACCCAAGAAGGTTTTCAACAATATTTAGATGATGTAAGAACAAATGTTTATATTTATAACGATAAAGGAGTTTATCGTGAATATCATCCAATATATAGTTCAGATAATTGACGGTTTAACTGAACAGATAGCTACTGTAATTATGACTATAGTCATTATCCTACGATTTATTGTGATGGAAGCTATAGATATAGAAGTCGGTATTTTCATTATTCACATAGAGCAAGTATGCCAAGTACTATAAGTACTTTAATAAATGAAATTAAAAACCATAAAGATATAACTGTTAAACAATATAAAAATGCACGCAGTATTCGTATTACTTTATCTGACGGTAGTAAATATACACTGTGAAATAGTCCTTATGAATATGATATTTCTATAACAAAGAGTAGTTATAGCAAAGAATGATATATATATGGATTAGATGGGGGTATGAGCTTCATAGGTAGATGGGTACGGAAAACTTTAAATTCTATTAAAGTTATAATAAAACATAATTTAAATTATTAATATAGAAGTACCATTAATGGTACTTTTTTTTATCAAAACTATCATTTTAATAGTTATAATAATTTTTATTTCTAACCAACACTTATGCCAAGAACAAAATCTAAAAGAAGTTCTTCTACTACAAGAAAAAGAAGTTCTTCTAAATCTAAATCAAAAAATTATTCTTATAGTCTAAAAGTACCTAGTGATACTAAGTTTTTAATATTGCATGAAAGTCCATCTGAAGCTGGTAATGTTAAAGCTTTTCAAGATAAGGTAGAAAAATTCTTATGATGAACAGTAGTTGCTATGGCTACTATCTGACATTTTTATAAGACTTCCTCTAAATCATTAGATATTGATACTAAAAAGTGGGAACTAAAATGGAAAGTAGATAGTGCTAAAACTAACAACCTCTCTAATATGAAAAAAGCCTTTGATACTGTTAAAAAGAATAAAGGTATTGTTATAATTTGAACTGATCCAGATAGAGAAGGTGAAGTAATTGCTGGGGAAATTGTTAAATATTTAGGTTTAAAAAAATGACAATATAAAAGACTTAGAATTAGAGATTTTTCAGAAAAATGATATTTAGAAGCTCTTAAATCATTAGAAGATGATTTAGATTGGAATATGTTTAATAGTGGTGTTGCAAGACAAATCTTAGATAAAGTTATCTGATTTAAAATGTCTCCACAATTATGGAAAGTTGCTAATGATTATAAAACATATCAAACTAAAATATCTAATAAAATAAACAGTTTTATAAATGAATTTGAAAATAAATATAAAGAATTAATAAAATCAAATAAATCACTTTCTAAAATGATAGAAAAATACCAAGATTTAGATTTTAATACAATAAAAGATAATAGGTTTGGTATAAGTATAGGTAGAGTACAAACTCCTACTTTAAGATTACTGATAGAAAAAGATCTAGAAAAATTTGAGAAAAAATTGCAAAGAAAAGTAAATTTGTTTATGGAAGATAAACAATGAAATACTTGGGAATTTTATAAAAATAAAGATTATGAAACAGAACCAGATAAATTAGAAAAAGTTTATAGTTTTCTTAACCAAAATTTTCAAGATATAAAATCTTGCAAAATAAC
>JALUWO010000129.1 GCA_027019405.1 Candidatus Altimarinota bacterium
AAATGGTAAATGCTAGAAAGAAATGAATCAGATATGAATTAGAAGTAGTAAAAAAATATAAGGAAATATGATATGAAAATGCAAAAACTTCAAGATTTGCGAGTAAAATGACAGATGATAAGTGAGTTGATATTATGGAAGTTGATCCTTATTTGCCACAATGTAAAAACTATAAAAGCAACTTTTCAGTAAAGCAAGCAATAGATTTAATAAAAAGAATAAAGAAAGAGTTTAAAAATTGAGTTCCACTCATTCATGTAAGAATCACGGAAAAAAGGAAAAGTGTGGTCGTCTTGGACGAGCAGGACTTCTTTAATTTGTTAGAAAAAAGAAATCTACCTTCTATGTGATTGCCAACCCCAAGCTAGGCTATAAGTCTAGTTTTTTTATACTTCTAATAAAGTTTATTTCTTCAGAAACTGCTTTGATATAATCATATAATGCTTTTGCAAAAAGTTTGGAGTTATTTTGTGTGGGGTTCAAGTCGGGTATTTCATCCTCTAAAATATAGTCAAATAGTAGTTTCAAACTATCATTTGGTTCGGTTCGGAAAAGGTAATCTCAGCAGACTAACCCTAAGGGATTTGTCGAACTGATGGTATCTCCTTGCTTTATAAATGGTGGTTTAACTTGTCCTATTTCAAGGAGCTTTTCAAAGGCTTCTTTTTTTGTTATGTAGATTTTTCAAGCAAATAGTTTTACTAGGATTTTTTTTATTTGAAAATCTCCAGCTCCATAAAGTCCTGCTGGGTCTGTAAAAAGAAATTCTGCTTTTTTGTATAATTCTTTCCAGTGTGTTTCTAAAATAATTTTATTATCAAGTTGTGTTTCAAGTTGTGCTTTTTCTTGTTCAAGTTCAGCCCATCTATTTTCAAATTTTTTGATCAGAGCAGGATTTGAAACTTGTAAAAGCTTTTCTTCAATACTTGCTATTTCTTTTTCTATCTCCCTTAGTTTTTGTTTTGTGCTGATTTGTAGTTTATCAAGCATTTTTCATTTGTCAGCCCAGTTTGCTTCAAGAAATAATTTAAAAACTTTAAACAATGGTTCTTTAATTTTTAGTCTTGAAATATATGCTTGGAAACATTTATCAAGTTTTTGTTCATTAAAAGATTTTTTCTTATAACTGCATTTGTTGTTGAAACAATAATAATATCAATATTCAATTCATTTCCGATTTTTACTATTTGATGCACTCATAACATTTCAACAAAAAGGACAGAAAATGTATCATTTAAAAATAAAATCTCTTTCTTTGTCTTCAAAAATACTTTTGCTGTGGTTTCTTCATCTTTTTTCTACTCTTAATAAAACTCTTTTTGCAGTTGCTAAATCTATCAAAGGTTCATGTTGTCCTTCAATAAATTCTGTAATTCATCTTTCAGGCCAGATAAGATAGCCAGCATAAAAAATAAGTTTTTTCATATCCAAAAATCTATCTATGAAACTTTTATGTAATTTTTTTCAGTTTCTTCTAATTCATTGATTATTTAAATAATCTATAATATCGTATTTGTATTCAAAAGTTCCATTTGCAAAAAGTTCCAATGCTTCTTTAATAGCTTGTGCTTCTTTTTCATTTATTTTTAAATGTCTTTCTTTTTTACCTCATTTGGAAAATTCTACTGCTTCATATCATGTAGGCACAACCCAAGGCCGAAGTCATTGATATATTTTAGATTTTATTCAGTTTATGGTTCTTTGCTTGATTTTGCTTCTTTCATAGCTAGCCATAACATACTGGAAGTTTTTCATAAAGTTTCACTCTTCTGTGTCTTCTGTTGGGTGCATTGTGTAAATGATTTTTACTCCTGTTTTTCTTATTTTGTCATCTACTTCCAAAGTATCAATAAGGTTTTCACTTCTTGAAATTCTACTAGCTTCTGTAGTTATGAAAAAATGGATTCTTACTCAAAATTTGTTTTGTTTTTCCAAAAATTCTATTGCATTGTTTAGTCAAACTCTATCAAGTTTTGATCATGAAATTCCTTCATCTGTAAAAATCTTTTCAACTTCAATATCATGAGACAAAGCCCATTGTTTGCAAGTGTTGATTTGGCTTTCTATTCAGTATCAGTCTTTTACTTGTTCTTCTGTGGAAACTCTAGCATAAATAATTGCTTTTCAATAGTTTAGTTTTTCCTGTTTTCAACTAGCTATTCTTTTGTTTTCAAAATCTATGTCTAAAATAGTGTTGATTTTTTCCTTATTCTTTTTATTATTCATAGTGCTTGATTAGGAAATAAAGCTTTAAGTAAATAAAAAACTATAGAGGTTGTGTGGGAACTCCTCTTTTTTTTATTATCTAAACTTTAAGAAAATTTTTTACAAATTCAATTTTAATATTTATTTTCAATTTCTTTTAAAACTAAATTTCGTTGTTGCTCTACCAAAAGCAAAGCAAGTTGATTTAAAATTTCTATAATAAACTCAATTTCTTCTTCATTTAATTTAGTTTCAGTTTTTAAAATCTTTTTAGCAAGGTTTAGTGTTTTTTTGTTTAGATTTTGCATTTTTTATAATAGTAAAAGTTAATTATAGGAAGAAATATATATTTTTGTCAAATAAAGATATTTACAAACTGATTTTAACTTGACAGTATTTTAGCTAATAAGTATAT
>JALUWO010000130.1 GCA_027019405.1 Candidatus Altimarinota bacterium
TTAATCTTTGTTTCCTAATTGAGACCTTACTAAAAAAGTCTTGTGTATATCTCTACACTATAGCATAATTTCTGCGTTTTGTGGTAATAATGCAAATAATTTATGATTTCATTTAAGCAATATTTTGTATGTTATTGGAAAAATCTTCTAATTAACATACAAAATATATGTTTGTTAATGTTGCTATTTAGAGTTGATTGGTGTAAAATGTTCGTTGAATAATTAGTTATAGTCACAAATACTATTCGCATTAATTGACAAAAATGTCATTTATTAAAGATAAGATTAATTATAGTAAGGATATAATTCTTTCACATAAAGGAGAATGTATGCTTGTAGAGTTTGGTGGTTATAATTTTTTCTCATTCAAAGAAGGTTTTAGTGTATCTTTAAAAAATAAAAAAGATGTTTCTTCTATTTTAGCAATAAAAGGTGCAAATGCTTCAGGGAAAACCAATATAATAAAGGTTTTATCATTTTTACATTCATTTGTAGCTAATTCATTCACAATTCTTAAGCCAGATGAAGAAATAATGATTTTTTCATTTTTTCATAATGAAAAACCTATAAGCTTATATATTATTTTTGAAGATGAAGATATTGAATATAAGTATGAGATAGTATTAACTAATACTGAGATTATTTCTGAAGTTATATTTAGAAAACATAAAAGATGGACTAAAATAATTGAAAGAAAAAAAGACAAACTTATCAAAGTTTCAGAAGATTTTAAAGATTTAAAAACTATTTCACTTACAAGATTAAATGCTTCAATTATAAGTATTGCAAAACAATATGATATAAAAGCTATAAATCCTTTATATAATTTATTTAAAAATATTGAAACAAATGTTAATGTATTTGGACGAACACCAAATGAAGATAATTTTCCTCACTATAAAACTGTAACAGAGCTATATCAAGAAAATAAAAATCTTTTAAAATTTGTATTAAATATACTTAAAAAAGCAGATACAGGTATAGAAAATATTAAAATTAAATCAATATCAAATGCAGAAACAACAAAAAAAGAGTATGTACCTATTTTTGAATATAAAATAGATAATAAAATAAAAACACTAACATACCATGAGCAATCAAATGGAGTTAAATCTCTTTATTTACAACTTGGTCTTTATGCAATAGCATTAGAGTTTGGTATGGTGTTAGCACTTGATGAATTTGATATAGATTTACATCCTGATTTAATTCCTATGCTAGTTGAATTATTTGAAAATAAAGAATTAAATAAAAACAATGCTCAATTTATATTTACAACTCACCATACCAGCATTATGAATCAACTTGGTAAATATAGGATAGTTTTTGTTAATAAGGATGAAAATGAGAGTTATCTATATAGATTAGATGAAATCCCCGGAGATATATTAAGACCAGATAGACCTATTGCTCCTGTATATAGAGCCAATAAAATTGGTGGAAAACCAAGGATACAATATGGCAAAATATAAAAATAGCAGAAAAGAGAGCTTTTTAAAATCAATTCCTATAACTTCGTTAGATGATGATTCAAATAATTTAACCATACGATGTAAATTTAACTTTTCATATTTTACAATTGATGAAGCTGGACAAGATTTTAGAGATTGGACACAAAATGAATTAAGCAAACTATTAGATAAATTGAAAGAGTATTCTAAATTCCCACTTAATCATTGGGAGCATCAAAAAGTTGGAAAATACTCTGTATTTGTTAAATATAAATCATTTCCGATTAATACAGACTTTACAAAGCCTCAACATATACCACATCAAGCAATATGGAGTAGATTTCATATTGAAAATAAAGTAAGATTAATAGGCTTTGTAATTCCTGATGAGTATGATAATAAAATTCATCAGGGAACTTCAAAAAGATTTGATACAAATACATTTTATATAGTCTTTTTGGATAAAGAACATAAATTCTATAAAACATAAGCTATAATAAGTCCTTGCACCGAACAAGTAAACCTGTCGGCGAAGTCAGTCGTTATCATTTTGTAAGTATAACACCAAATTAAGACTAAATTAGATACACCGTATAATGATTAAAAAGGATTTGTTATGCAACTAAGCCAAATTATAAAACCAATCAGTTATTTAAAATCAAAAACAGCAGATGTTATAAATAGCGTAAATAAAAGTAAGCAATCTATAATTATCACACAAAATGGTGAGGCAAAAGCCGTTATCCAAGATATAAAAAGTTATGAAAATTTAAGAAACTCTCTTTCTTTGCTTAAATTGATAGTTCAAAGTGAAGAGGATATACGAAATAAGAATGTAATTCTACAAGATGAAATGTTTGAAAATTTAGAAAAAAAGCTTTTTGGATAATATATTAAAACTGATACAGGGAGCTAATTTATAAAAGATGGAGAATTGTTTACAAGATTGAAGGTGAAAAGATTTATATTTTGATAGTTGTTGATTCAAGTAGAGATATTGAGGATATACTTTTTAGAAGGCTATTAAAATCGGACTGTAATTAAAGAAAATATTTAGGTATAATCGCATAAAGACTTTACTTAGGAATGCAACTTGTCATCAAACAACTTAACCATAAAACCCAACAATCACCGCGTCTATCAATGCCCATTTGA
>JALUWO010000131.1 GCA_027019405.1 Candidatus Altimarinota bacterium
TTTAACAAAGTTCTCTGGAAGAATAAATAAAGATACATGAGATTATAATTGAGATTGGCAAGAAATTAAGAAGATACAAAAAAAACAAATTGAAGAGGAAATAAAGAATAATAAGTAATTAGATTTTGAAATTAGTAGATTAGTTTATCTTCACATAATGCAAATATTCTATCACACTATCTTTTTTATGATTTCTATTTTCTGTTTTATCAGCTTTGAATCTTCTATATTCTTTTGTAAAAACTCAATATTCTCATCTTGAAGACATAATTTCTTTTATATCATCCAAGTTCATTAGTCATTCATCATTGTAGCTTAAAAATACATATTTTGCTTTTATATTGTCTATCAAAAATTTAAAAGATTTTTTAACTTCTGTTCTTGAACAAAACATAGATTTTTTTTCTGGATCAACTCTCATTCAAGTTTTTCATTTAATTTTTGGATTATCATATTTTGCAATAGTTTCTAATAAATGGTAATTTCAATTATATTGTCTATGATTATAAGGCGGATCAAGATAAACAACATTATGTGAAATTTCTAAAATTAATTTATTTACATCTTCATTGAAAACTTGGTGTTCATAGTTATTTAAGTAAAATTCAGCAGACTGTAAAACCATTAAAACTTTAGCAGATTTTTTAAAATTTTTTAAAAATGCACCATATACAGAAGCCGTATTTGCAACTTTATCAATACTCTCAAGTAAACTAGCAAGTAAAAAATAATATTCATTTTCAGTAATTTTGTTATCTTTTTTCCATTTTTCGATTTTTATTCTTATAACATCACATTTTTTAGCATTTTCATCTGTAAAATACATTCTTTCAAATTCTTTTCATTTGGTT
Organism: Candidatus Altimarinota bacterium; assembly: GCA_027019405.1. GTDB lineage: Bacteria > Patescibacteriota > Gracilibacteria > BD1-5 > UBA6164 > JALUWO01. Next base: position 852 of record JALUWO010000131.1, read on the forward strand.
CCTCCTGGTGCATAATTTTTATAAATAAAACCTTCTTTTTGTGGCAAATTATTTAAATAATCCAAAACAATTTGTTGTGTGTGGTGTCAATCAGCAGTAAACAATCAAGGAATTTCTTTTTCTAATCCATAAAAAGGTAATATTTTATGATTTTCTATATAATTTTTATTTAGCACAAAACTATAGTATTGTAAATCATTGGCTATTATTTTGTGTCATTTTTCTTTGAAATATCTCCCAACAATTCAAGTTCAAGCAAAAAGGTCAGAAAAAACAAAATCTTTTCTTTTTACAACAGAAGTAATAGAATTATAAAGGAAATCTAAAAGTGATTTTTTTGATCAGATGTAGTTCATAAAAAAAAGATTAATTTTAAATTGATACTTATAGTATTCAAAAAATTAGTTTTTTCAAGGAAATTTAAGTTTTTGTCTAAATGCAATTGGATCATACCAAAAACATCATTCACATCAAATTTTTTCATTATAATTTTCATTTCATTTTATAAATGATACAGTATATCCTAATTTTTTAGCATCATATCTTTTTCAAGTTTCTTTGCATTCTTTACAAAATTGCCTTTTTGCATCATTTGCGGGTTTACTTAATGGTTGAAAATCTTCTAATTTTTGAGTTTTTGTATTCATAATTTCTAAATTTTCTTTTCTTCAATCTTTATGATCTACTTCTGTTTTATGATCACAACTTCTATTTGTTCATAAAATAATACATCTTTGTTTTCAAATTTCTTTTTTTATATCTGATCTAATTGATTGAGAAATATGTTTAGAATTACTTTTGTTAAAACCATTTAATCTAATTCTATCAATTTTGACTCATGGATTTTGAGTTTTATCTGTTTCAATTATATATTTTTTTGCTAATGATGATGATTTCCTTCCCCAACTTAATCAATTTAATAATTCTAATTCAGAATATTCTCAAATAAATTCAGATGTATCTACCCATCTTGAAACTCAATTTTCATCAGGATTAGCTAATCTTAAAAATAATTCTTGTTTTGTAATTTTTTTACTCATTTTATTTTATAAATTATCAAATAAATCTTTTATTTTTACATTCAAAGCTTTTGCAAGTTTGTTTATATTTTCTAATGAAATATTTTTTTCTCATCTTTCTACATTTCAGATATAAGTTCTATGTAAACCTACAATTTGAGCTAATTTTTCTTGAGAAATTCAAAGTTTTTTTCTCAATTCTCTTATTCTTTGTCAAAAATTAAATTTAATATCCATAAAAAATTTTTACTAAATAAAAAACAGCATTCATTATATAAAATGAATACTATAAATCTACAGACTATAAGTAGATGTTATTTTTTAGAAAACTTTTTTATTAGTAACTCATCTATTTTTTTAGAAACTTCTTTTTCAGTTTTTCAAAAATCTTTTGTCATATTAAATAATTCTCTACCAATAAATATGCAATTTCTTAATTTTAATTCAACATAACTTCAACTTTTTGATCAAACAGATTTCATAAATTCTTTACTTAGCCATAATCATTTTATTCTATTTTTCAATTTATCAATATTTATATTTTTTATAGTTAAATTTCATTTTTTTAAATTATATCAAAGACCTCAAGCTATAGCATCAAATCAAGGGGTACTAAATCTTCATACAAATTTATTTTTATTATAATCAAATCTTTTTAAAGAATCATCTAAAAATGTCTTATTAAGAATACTAAATACATTTTCAAAATAAGTTTCATATTCATTTAAATTTATTT
>JALUWO010000132.1 GCA_027019405.1 Candidatus Altimarinota bacterium
TATCATAATTTTTTTGAAAACTCTCCCATGCATTATCAAAATTCCATATCCAATTAACCGGATGAACAGCTTTGAAAAATTTGAAACGGTTTTTTGGTTGATGCTTTTTGCTATCTTTAAAACCAGTGTCATAACCTTCTTCTGTATAGTCTCCAAAATAGATTTTTTTGAAACTTGGCACATCTATCCTTTTCAATTATTTATCAAGTTTTGATTCTATTGCATTATAACATTATCTGCCTCTAACACAGCGAACATAACTCTTACTAGACTTAAAGGGGCTGAAGCGCTTGCGACCATCGTCGATATTTATTACCCATGCAACGGAAGTACTTGGTGCAATCTGTATAGAAGACCAGTAGTTGCCGTCAAATGCTACATTTTTTAAATTTGTTGTATTAACGATTGAGTGCAACTCATCTATTGTTGGCAATCTCCAATCATCATATCCTTCTAATGTTAAATTTGCACAATACTCTTTTGCACCACTCCAAGTTTTTTGAACAGTTTTTGCATCTTTATTATCTTGCCACATAAGACCTGTATTTTTATCATAAAATGTTTTTGCAAAATCATGAATAATTTTCTTTTTCAAATTATTGCAAAATGTATTATTGGGTAATCCTTTGTCTAAATATTTTTTTACCTTTAAAATATTTGTTTTTGTTCCTCTTCCATAAAAATAGCTAGCGACAGTATTACAAATTCCATAATCGCCCCCCAAATCAGCAGATTTTTTAAAATATTGAAATGCTTTTTTATAATCTACAGGTGTCCCTTCTCCATTATCATATAAAACTCCTAAATTGTTGCATGATGCTGCATCTTTATTATCACAACCTTTTTCATAATAATACTTACTTTTATCGTAATCTTTATCAATATACTCATAAAGATACCCAAGATAAAACCAAGCTCTCTTATCTTGAGAAATCAGTTTAAATAACTTTAAAGCTTTATTGTATTTTTTGTCGTTAAAAGCTTTTGTAGCAATATCGTATATACTTTGTAAAACAATTGTTAAATCTTTTTTATCTTTCTTTACTTGAATTGTAGATACCAAATATCCACTCTTATATACACGAATAGTGTTATTGCTTAAAAGAAGTTTATATGCTAACTTATTTACATTATAGACATTTTTACCATTTATTTGAATTGTATCTGGAATTATTGTATTATTATTAGCATCAACAATTTTTAAATGTACAATATTTTTTCGTATTAGTTTTATAAAAACATCAGAAGTACCTTGTTTAACACTTATAGTTTTTGTTTTATATCCTTCTTTTTCTACTTTAATTTTATTATATTTTCGTGGTAGTTTATATTGGTCGCCATCAGACATATAATGTATAGTGTTATTAATATACACTTTATCGGGGTATTCAGGTGTAAAATGAAATGTTGTTGGAGTTATATAAAAATATTTAAAATAAATTACTATAGAAGAAAATACAAAAATTCCTAATAGTAGCAATATTTTCCTTTGTTCTTTTTCTAATCTTTTTTTTGCTTCATTGGCATATTTTCCGTTTGGGTATTTTGTCAAATACTCTTTGTATGAATTTCTAGTATTCTCTTTTTTAGCTTTATCCCATGCAAGATTATCTGCTTTCTCTTCTTGGATAAACTTATCAATTTTCGCTTTTGCTTCATTAGTATATCTTCCATTTGGATATTTTGTCAAATACTCTTCGTATGATTTTTGTGTGTTTTGTTTTTTAGCTTTGTTCCAAGCGAGTTCATCTTCTTTTTCTTGCTTGATAAATTCATCTATTTTTGATTTTGCTTCATTTTTATGCTTGCCATCTGAAAACTTTGAGATATATTTCTCATAAGCTTCTTTTGTATTCTCTTTTTTAGCTTTATCCCATGCAAGATTATCTGCTTTCTCTTCTTGGATAAACTTATCAATTTTCGCTTTTGCTTCATTAGTATATCTTCTATTTGGATATTTTGTCAAATACTCTTCGTATGATTTTTGTGTGTTTTGTTTTTTAGCTTTGTTCCAAGCGAGTTCATCTTCTTTTTCTTGCTTGATAAATTCATCTATTTTTGATTTTGCTTCATTTTTATGCTTGCCATCTGAAAACTTTGAGATATATTTCTCATAAGCTTCTTTTGTATTCTCTTTTTTAGCTTTATCCCATGCAAGATTATCTGCTTTCTCTTCTTGGATAAACTTATCAATTTTCGCTTTTGCTTCATTAGTATATCTTCCGTTTGGATATTTTGTCAAATACTCTTCGTATGATTTTTGTGTGTTTTCTCTATTAGCTTTGTTCCAAGCAATGTTTTCTTCTTTTTTCTGTTGAATAAATTCATCTATTTTTGATTTTGCTTCATTTTTATGCTTGCCATCTGAAAACTTTGAGATATATTTCTCATAAGCTTCTTTTGTATTCTCTTTTTTAGCTTTATCCCATGCAAGATTGTCTTCTTTCTCTTCTTGGATAAACTTATCAATTTTCGCTTTTGCTTCATTAGTATATCTTCCATTTGGATATTTTGTCAAATACTCTTCGTATGATTTTTGTGTGTTTTGTTTTTTAGCTTTGTTCCAAGCGAGTTCATCTTCTTTTTCTTGCTTGA
>JALUWO010000133.1 GCA_027019405.1 Candidatus Altimarinota bacterium
AGAAATTAACTTTTTTTTAAAAATATTTTTGTAAAATCTAATCTTTAAAATGTAATGATGAAAGCTATTATTGAGAAAAAGTACCCCATATATTCTATATTTGCAATATTGTGTTTATATTAAGTCAATAAAACTTTATTCAAAATCAACGATAGATATTTATGATAACAATATTGATGAGTTTTTAACTTTTTTAAAAAGAAACAAAAAGCTCGATTTGAGATACATTGATAAAAATATTGTAGAACTATATTTGCAAACCTTCTCAGGAAAATATTCGATACAGATGATAAATCTAAAAATAGCTTCTTTAAATAGTTTTTTTGGTTTTTTAAGAAATAAGTTTAATTTTATGTCATTTCCCAGACTGTCATATCTCAAAAATAATAGAAAAGAGATTAATGTTATTTCACAGGAAAAACTCTTAAACTTTTTGCAAAAAAGCGATCCTAAAATTGTCAAGGAGATATCTTGGATATATTATAGAAATTTTGCAATGGGCTATCTGATTTATTCTACCGGAATGAGAATATCTGAGGTAATAAATCTTAAGACTAATTTTTTATATCGTGAAAATTGGATTTTTATTGAAAATTCTAAAAACGGTAAAACAAGAATTGTACCTGTCGCAGACGAGGCATTAAAATATATTGACTTATACAAACAAAAATGTCCGTACTATTTTAAATCTTTTTTGTGGTTTTCTAATAAAGGTAAAAAGCTTAGTGCCGGTACCGCTAAAACTGCAATTAAAAGTTTATTCGGTGTTTATCCACACTACTTAAGGCATGCATATGCAACTCATTTGATAGAAAATGGCTGTGATATCAAAGTTTTGCAAGAGTTGTTAGGGCATTCATCTTTGGAAACAACTAAAATATATATTTCTGTTTCCTATAAAATGCTTATAGACACCGTTAAGAAACATCCATTGTATAGTATAGAAAAAATTTAACAACTTCATAAGGTGAACTACCCAATCGTCTAAAGACGGTTGGGTAGTTCACCTTTTCTCCATAATAGCTTTACCAAGCATTTTAGCACCTCTGATTTTATCCTGTAATTCAACTTTTGCAACATTACCTGTATCTATTTTTAAACTATTAAGAGTTTTTTCGTCTAATATAACCATCAAAGATGTAAAGTTGTTATCATCGTGTTCAAAACTTCTTTTTGTAATGCATATTTCACCACCATCTTGGTTTTCCCAAATTTTGAAAACTTCATTTGAAATCCTGTTGGATAAAATAGTATTGAAAGCCTTTAGTAGAGATGCAGCATTTTGCATATTAATTTTGTTTGCTGATATTAGTTTTTTTATAAAATCATCTTCATTGTCTTTTTTAATATTTTTTCCCATTGAGATAAAAAATAGTGACGAATCAATATAAATTGAGTTATCATCTTTAACAATTGCGGGATATTGACAATATCTCTCAACAAAAGTAAAAAGATCAATTAGAAAATCTATTATATCTTTATCTTGCAAAGAGCCGTAAAAACTCTCAAGATCATCCCTAAAATATAATTTTCTTTGAAAAAAGTTTTTAAGAGTAAAACCGTTATCATAAGTTTTTGCTATTTTTTCATTTTCTTCTTCTAAAACAGTTTCTTCAATTTTGGACTCAGTTGTGTCTATCTTGTTCTTTTCTTTATCTATTGTAGTTGATTCTTGCTCTTTGTTTGTATCATTTGTTGATGAAAATTCACCATTATCCATTTCTTTCACAAGGTCATCTATATTAAAACTTTCAAGATCATCTTTCTTGCTTTCTTGTTTCTTGCTTTTTTTGTTTGTGGATTGTTGTTGTTTGAGTGCTTCTAATGCTTTGGTTTCAAGCATTTTTTCTACACTCTGATTGTCTCTTTTAGCTTCTTTTTGAGTGTCTTGTTTGTTTTTTGATTGCTCTTTGGTTTCGCTGGGCAAATCATTTTTCACATTCTTGTTTTGTTTTGGAGTAGTGGTAGAATTTGAATTATCAGTTTGTTTATTTTTTTTATTGTCATTTTTTTTCTCTTCTTCTTTGTGTTTATAAGTTACCATGTTGCGTCCGTTAGCAATATATATATCACCTTTGCTTGTTTCAACTGTTATTGTATTGTTTGCAAAATCTCTAATAGATACCGCTCCATTTTTCCCTTCTTGTATGTCAAAATTAGTTTTAGGTATTAATTTATTATCTTTATTTTTAATACCAAATCTATATTCAATTCTATTAGTTTTACTTATGATATTTTGATAAGCTTTTTCATCTGTCAAGATTATTTTTCCATCTTTTGATATAATTCCAAACTCGTCAATATGTCTATAAATATAATCAAAAGCAGCATATGGGATTTTAATATTTCCTTTCTTTCTAAGCTCATGAATCATCTGTTTTTTTTCTTCTTCCGATATATGATCTTCATATTTTTCAAGCAGTTCTTGCTCCTCTTTTTTTCTTTTTTCTGAATACTTAAAGACTTGTCTTGTTCTATACCAGAGAGTATTTTTTACTTTTTCCCGGATTAAAAATACAAAAAAACCTGCAATAGACAAAAGCAAAATAATGATAATAGAATTTATAACAAAATGCAATTTTTCTC
>JALUWO010000134.1 GCA_027019405.1 Candidatus Altimarinota bacterium
CTCTTTTACAAAAAATAGCCGATGCATTTGTCCAAGAAAGACTTCTTGTAAGCGGCAGTATTGAAAAAGAAAAAGAGAGTTTAATAACATATGAAATCGCCCACGAATCTATTATTCAAAGCTGGACCTTACTTCAAAGCTGGATTAATGAAGAAAAAGATTTTTTCATTACAAGAGCTCAGGTTCGTATTGCCCTGAATGAATGGAAAAAATCAAATAAAAACAAAAACGCCCTTTTAGTCGGAATTCTTTTGGAAAAAGCTCAAAATTTTATTGATAAACCTTGGAGTAAAGAAGAAAAAGAGTTTATTTCATTAAGCACAGAAGAAAAAGAAAGACAAGAAAGGGAAAAAGCAAAAAAAGAAGAAGAAAAAAGAAGACTTGAAAGAAGAATGTTTTTGGGCTCAATCGGATTTGGTATTGTCTCGTTTGCTCTTGGAGGTTTTGCTTTTTACCAAAAAGAAAATGCCATTACCCAGGCAAAACGCGCAAATCTCAACGAAAAAAAAGTTAAAGAGGAACTTGAAAAAGCAAATTATAATCTCGGTGTAGCTCTTGTGTCAAAAGCGGAAAACGCCATTCAAAACCATGCAATACCAAAAGCCCATCTTTTTGCTTTTGCCGCTTTGCCTAAAATAGATAAACAATATGATACAACCGATTCAATAGCCAAAGCCAAATCTATAATCACTAGTTATAACGACAGAGCTATATCTTCTCTTATAGGACATAAAGACTGGGTTTATTCAGTAGCATATTCACCGGACGGGAAAACGATTGTATCGGGTTCAAAGGATAACACAATAAAGATATGGAATGCAAAAAATCATAATTTAATAGCTACTTTAATAGGGCATGAAAGCGCTGTTCTTTCAGTAGCATATTCACCGGACGGGAAAACGATTGTATCGGGTTCATGGGATAACACAATAAAGATATGGAATGCAAAAAATCATAATTTAATAGCTACTTTAATAGGGCATAAAAGTTATGTTACTTCAGTAGCATATTCACCGGACGGGAAAACGATTGTATCGGGTTCAAAGGATAACACAATAAAGATATGGGATGCTAAAAATCATAATTTAATAGCCACTTTAAAAGGGCATGAAAGCGCTGTTTTTTCAGTAGCATATTCACCGGACGGTAAAACGATTGTATCGGGTTCAAAGGATAACACAATAAAGATATGGGATGCTAAAAATCATAATTTAATAGCCACTTTAAAAGGGCATGAAAGCGCTGTTCTTTCAGTAGCATATTCACCGGACGGTAAAACGATTGTATCGGGTTCATGGGATAACACAATAAAGATATGGGATGCTAAAAATCATAATTTAATAGCCACTTTAAAAGGGCATGAAAGCGCTGTTCTTTCAGTAGCATATTCACCGGACGGGAAAACGATTGTATCGGGTTCATGGGATAACACAATAAAGATATGGGATGCAAAAAATCATAATTTAATAGCTACTTTAAAAGGTCATAAAGACGCTGTTCTTTCAGTAGCATATTCACCGGACGGGAAAACGATTGTATCGGGTTCAAAGGATAAAACAATAAAAATATGGGATGCTAAAAATTATAATTTAATAGCTACTTTAATAGGGCATAAAAGTTATGTTACTTCAGTAGCATATTCACCGGACGGGAAAACGATTGTATCGGGTTCATATGATAAAACAATAAAAATATGGGATGCTAAAAATTATAATTTAATAGCCACTTTAAAAGGGCATGAAAGCGCTGTTCTTTCAGTAGCATATTCACCGGACGGGAAAACGATTGTATCGGGTTCAGCTGATAAAACAATAAAAATATGGGATGCAAAAAATTATAATTTAATAGCCACTTTAAAAGGGCATGAAAGCGCTGTTCTTTCAGTAGCATATTCACCGGATGGGAAAACGATTGTATCGGGTTCAATTGATAAAACAATAAAAATATGGGATGCAAAAAATCATAATTTAATAACAACTTTAATAGGACATAAAAGTGATGTTAATTCAGTAGCATATTCACCGGACGGGAAAACAATTGTATCCGGTTCAAAGGATAAAACAATAAAAATATGGGATACAAAAAATCATAATTTAATAGCCACTTTAAAAGGACATGAAAGCGCTGTTAATTCAGTAGCATATTCACCCGATGGGAAAACGATTGTATCGGGTTCATGGGATAATACAATAAAAATATGGAATGCAAAAAATTATAATTTAATAGCCACTTTAAAAGGGCATGAAAGCACTGTTCTTTCAGTAGCATATTCACCGGACGGGAAAACGATTGTATCGGGTTCATGGGATAATACAATAAAAATATGGAATGCAAAAAATTATAATTTAATAGCTACTTTAAAAGGGCATAAAAGTTATGTTTTTTCAGTAGCATATTCACCGGACGGGAAAACGATTGTATCGGGTTCAGGTGATAGCACAATAAAGATATGGGATATAGCATATATTATAAATAAATATTATAAATTGGATAATTCTGAATATATAAAACAAAACATAAAAAGATTAGAGCAGTTTTTGCAGGTAAAACTTGACGGA
>JALUWO010000135.1 GCA_027019405.1 Candidatus Altimarinota bacterium
CAGATATGGAAGCATTGATACCCGCAGGAGCTACTGCTAGTGCATATGATAAGTTAGTATGTGTAGTAAGAGATTTGGATAGAGGCGGTACATTTATCTATGATAGCACTAAAGTAGCTGATGATAATCAAGGTACTAACTTTAATGGTTGGGTTAGACAATATAGTGGTGCTGTTAATGTTAAATGGTTTGGAGCTAAGGATGGTATGGATATTTCACAAGAAGTTTCTAAAGCTCTTATGGTTTCAGATAGTATCAACATACAATTAAAAAATGTAGTTATGTCTACAGTGCTTATCAATAATATGGAAGATAAATTAATTACATCTACTACTGGGTGTAATATAAACTTTAATTCTAACAATGATGAACTATTTGCAATACGAAGTTCATCAAATATCAATATTGAAAACCTTAAATTTAATGTAGGTAATACCTATATATCAGGCAGATGTATTTCTATGTTTATAGGTACTATCAATTGTACAGTAACGAATTGTACCTTTAATAAAGTAGCATATGGAATTTTCTTAGGATACCCTGATGGAACTAATCAAGATTTATCAGTGCCTACCTCAAATTGTATTATAGAAAATAATAAGTTTATATCTTGTAATCAAGCATTACTAACTAGGGCTAAAAATCTCTTATATGATGATAGTGCAATAGCTAGGTCTGCACATATAATAAAAGGTAATGTGTTTGAAACGGATAATGATTTAAATGGCCTTAATATTGTTGATTGTGAATACTGGGGTGTTGGAGGCAAAATAATAAACAACACTTTTAACAGTAGTAGGGTTACAACCAACAAAAGAAGTACGGCTATATCATTGGCAAGGTGTAATGATATTGTAGTAGAAAACAATAGTATAAATGGTCTATACGGGTATCAGGGAATTGAACTAGCTACTGTTTTAAATTCAAGAATTACTACAAACTATATCCAAGGTGTAATCAATACAGATAATAACTGTGCTGGTATTGGTGTATCGAATGCTGTTACAGGTTTATATTCTATTAATAATAATATAAATTCTAATACTATTGTAAATTGTAAGGTAGGTTTACAAGTTGGTATTGCCAAGAGTACATTACTTAGTAATAACTCAATAAAAGGATCACTAGAGAAGGATATAAACATTGTAGGAGGTGCTACAAGCGTTGCCATTATAGGTAATAGTTTTAGAGATAACTTAGGAACATACTCTATTTATTTTATTGGTGGCAATAGTGTATGCCAAATTTCCAGTAATCTCTTTACGAATATAAATATGTCTGCTATTTATTCAGAAAATGGTGCAGGTCAGGGAAGAGAATTATTCATAGATAGTAACATATTCAATGGGTTTGGTAATGGTATAGCCCCTTATGCTATATTTCTACGAAATAGAACAACTACTATTAGTAATAACACTTTTATGGATGATGGAAGAGATAAAACCAATATAACAAGAAACACAGTTAACGGCTTTGCCAGAAGCTTTGGGTATGGGTTAATGCTACATATACTTAATAACAATAGGGTAATAGGTACGGGTATAACGCTAGATAAAGTTGGAATAAATGATGATGTTGCACCAGTACATAGTGATAATGCGGATGGATGGTACAATAATTATGCTCTTAAGTCTTATGATGTACGAGTAGGTAATAAGGTTTTATGCAACTTAATACAGTCACCTAAGGATGGTAATGCTTATATAGCAGGTGATATAGCTTATACTGTATACCCTACAGCTAGTGGAACTATAGGTTGGGTATGTACAACAAGTGGTAATAATGTTAGTCCTGCTTCTTGGGCAGCATCAACAGTATATAGCATAGATAATATAGTTCACCCAACAACAGCTAATGGTAGATACTATAAGTGTACTACAGCAGGCACATCTGCATCATCTGAACCTACTTGGACAACAACAACAGGAGATACAATTACTGATGGTACTGTAGTTTGGACTGATATGGGTACTATAGCGGTGTGGAAAACCTTTGGAACAATAGGAGCATAATATGACAAAAATGAAACGAACAAAATTATTAAGACTACTAGAAGTAAAAGGAATAAAATGATAGATTTAATAGATAAATATACAAAGAATATACAGATACCTCGTGATTATGCTAATCACATAGTTTATGGTGGTATATTAGGTTTAGCATTGTTGCCGTTTGTTAGTAGCTTATATGCGTTAATAGTAGTCTTTATAATATCAGTATCTAAAAAGATATTTGATTATTTTAAAGAAAGAGAGAGTATTAAAATGTGTGTTATAAAATCTTTTGTAACTGCTTTTTATCCTCTTATGTTTTATATAGTTTTAAGGATAGCTAATGTTCACTAACCTAGATACACGAGTTATAGAAAATGGCAAAAAACGGCTTTTATTAGCCGACTACACCTATGAAAACGACAAGTACGTTATTACATTAAAGCCGGGCTTTGTGACTGACGGAGCTAGTATTCCTAAGGCTTTTTGGAGTGTTTTATCTTCTCCATTTGACGGTGCATTAGTGTATGGGGCGATGATACACGACGGAC
>JALUWO010000136.1 GCA_027019405.1 Candidatus Altimarinota bacterium
GAGAAAAATGGAAAGTTAAGTTAGATGATTGAAAAGAAATTGATATTTGGGAAGAGAGTAAAAAAATAAACCTAGGTTCTATGTAAGAATCTAGACTTTTTTAAATTTTAAATTTTAAAACCCATAATATTTCATCATTCTTCTATTTTATTTTCTTCTTTTGTTAATTTTAGATTATCAATTAAGTCATTTGTAGTAATAACAACTAGATCTAATCATTTTACTATTGCTATATCCATCAAAGTATTGTTAAATAAATTGTATAATGCACGGTATGACCATTTATCTGTTTTCTTTGCTAATAATTCTGTATCGATATTTTCTATTTGAATTCATTTTTCTTTTTGTAGATAATCACATACAAAAATTATATATTCTTTTCTTTTTTCTGCAGAAGGTAGTTCATATTTTAAGAAAAATGAGAATCTTTCTTTAATAGCTTTATCTATATTTTTAGTAAAATTTGTTCATAAAAAAATAAATCAATTTTTCATATTTGGGTTTGTAGTAAATCATTCTAATTCTTGAAGTATGATACTTCTTACACCATTTTTTTTATCTGAATTATTTTCATCTCTTTTTCCAAAGAATCCATCAGCTTCATCTATAAATAAAATAGCTTTTTCTTTTTCTAGAACTTTGTAATATTCTTGAAACATTTTTGAAATATTTTGTTCTGACTGTCATACATACATTCAAAGAATATCTGAAACATCTACTTTAAAAATTTTTAATCAAGTTTTTTGTGCTAAATATTTGATAGTTTCTGTTTTACCAACACCTGGAGGTCAATATAAAATTGCTCATTTAGGATTCTTTAATAAAGTTTTCTCATATTTTTCTCTATTTAGTAAATATTTTTCAAGTATTTTTACTTGTCTTTCGGTGGTTTCTTCTAAGAAAAGTTTAGGAGCTAAATCTGTAGCTTCTACAAGTTTTATAATTTGTTTATCATTTTTATTTTCAGAATTTTCTGTTCCTTTAAAATCTTTTTCTATTCAATCATTAAAATCTATAAGTAATGGTTTAACAGGTTTTGTTTGAAAATGTTTGTCTAATAATAAATTTATAGTTTTTTGGGCTTCTTGGATTTTATCGTCATTAAATGAATTAGTTACATATTCAATATCCTTTTTTGTTAAATATGATGAAGCAATATCTAAAATTTCTGAAATAGTTTCTTCTTTGAAGTTTTCTTCAAGTTCTTCTATATTATTACTATCTTTTAGTCATTCAAAATATTCATTTATTTCATTTTTTATGTTTTCTTTTATATTGTCAATATTTAGAATTTTTCATAATTCCATAAGAGATTTTTCTAAATATATATTTGAATTATAAAGATAATTATAGAAACTATTTTCAAGTCATATTTTTTTTGGTTTTGTGTAAATTCTAACTTCAAAATATTCTTTTCATAAATCTGAATTCATTCAAGTTAATCATTCTTCTCAAATATTTATAAAAATATCTACTTCTGGAAAATGTCAGTATACATAATCTCCATTTGGTCACATATCAAAATCTTTCATATCAAAAAACTTTAATAATTCTTCTCTTAAATCTAATTGATCAGGATAATATGAAAGTTCAAATATAATACTTACCTCATTTTCAAAATCTTCTAATTTCTTTTTATCATATCATGGTAAATAAGCATAATAAGTCAATTTATCAATAATAGGATTTTCTACATATATTTTTGAAATTATTTCAGTTTCTCATTTTTCTTTTTGTATTGTTTCCCAAGCAGAATAAGTATCTATAGGTTTTACTAAAAATGGATCTTTCTCAAAAAATTTATAGATAAAATTATCTAAATTGTTTATAGTTTTTTTTAACTCTTGATTAAATTGTTTTTGATTTTTGTAATATGGTAAAAATACAAAATTTAGTAATAATTTATTTAATACTTCTTTTATTGGATATTCATCTGGAAATTCTATGATATGTAATAATTTATCATCAAAATTAGCTAATTGATATTCGTAAAAAGATGTTTTTTCTAATAAATTTGTATACCTAAAAACTTTTGACCATATTTGATCTATTTCTTCTTTTTTTAGGTGATCAAGATATGATGCTAAAAATTTATATACATGTTTTTCTAAAGGTTTATTATTTTCTGATATATTATCTTGTAATTCTTGTAGTATTAAATCTTTTTTAATTTGCGGTATTTTTTTTCAATTTTCATCCACAAATTCATCTTTGTGATTATTAGCTACATATTGAGAAAATGTTTTAAGCTGTGTATTTCTAAGTCATCAATTATTATTTTCTTTTAAATTTTGCATAATATTTACTTAAATAATTTAAAATATTGTAGATAGTAATAATAAATATAATTTTAATGTCAAGTTTATTTTAAATAAAGAAAAACCCAAGGAAACACCTTGAGTTAAATAATAATATCTTTTTCTTTATTTATCATTTTTTTTATATTTACGACTGCAAAAATAAATAAACAATAAACTAAAAAGATACTAATTGTAATAAAAGTCATATCTAATTTAGACATGATCCAACATCCAGGGTG
>JALUWO010000137.1 GCA_027019405.1 Candidatus Altimarinota bacterium
AATAGCTCAATGGCAAAAAGTTCTATATCATTTTCAGTTATTTTAGTCATTCTCTTTCTCCATATCTAAAAGAAGTTTATCAAAATCACTTAAGTATTCTCTATCTTGTACTACTCTGTATTTTTCATATTCTGCCTCTGCTTCGCTATAGATAATCTCTGCTGCTGTTTTGCCGGTAATTGCCCAGTGCATTTTATTTTGAACTGTGGCATAAAACTCTTTGGTTATCATCGCATTTTTATCATAATCAGCACTCAGAGCATAAATATCTGTGATTTTTTGATAAAACCTTCTCTCGCTTAGTCGAATTTCACGGATTCTATCTAACTGCTCATCAAAATAATCTTTACCAAAATGATGAATACTTTTCAATCTCTCATCATCCATAGCAAATCCTTTGACTATATACTCTTCAAGTATATTTGTTGCCCACTTTCTAAACTCTGTGGCTCTGTGAGAATTTACCCTGTAGCCAACTGCCACTATGGCTTTTAGGTTATAAAAGTTTGTTTTGTATTTTTTGCCATCTATCGCAGTTGTTTCCATTTTGGAAATAACTGAATTTTCCTCAAGTTCTTTTGTATCAAATATATTTTTTAAATGTTTAGAGATAGCAGGAACATTCACTTCAAAAAGCTGAGCAATCTGCTTTTGTGTAAGCCATAAAGTGTCATCTTGGAAAAGTACATCTATATTTACTTTTGAATGATCTATCTTGAAGATTACGAAGTTTGGGAGCTGTTGAGGGTTGGTTTGTTGTAGTTGGTTAGGCATATATACTTTCCTTTTTTGGAAATATTTTTTTCTTAATATTTTTTTCAATCAAACAACACTTAAGCAAATTCATTATCTTGTTCCAATTAAATTAGCAATAGTAGCTTGTAAAACTTTCCAACTTATCTCTGCCGTATGTTTATCAGGATTGAAATTTTGTGAGGCTTGTTGCCTTGGATGTATATAGTTTCTAAAATCTTTTAATGTATGACTAAATTTTTTAATATCAAGCTTAATAATCCCGACATCATGAGAAACATTAATTAAACTATCCAAAGTCCAATCATGTAGTGCTTTTACTTTTCCATCTTTATTTTTAGGTGCTGATTTTGATTTGTTAAATTTCTGTGGATTTTGAGTAGCTATATTTAATAACAATCCCTCAAGCGTACTACCGCATAAAAATATTACAGACAAAGAAGCCCCACTATTTAAAGAGAGTTCTATTTCTCTTAGTCTTTGTTTAATTATCTCTTCAAAATTATAATCAAGTTTAAGTAGTGATATATCAATTTGTGAAAATTCTTGTTTTAAAAAATCATTCTCTGTAAACTCCTTTTTAACTGCTTGTTCAGTTGTCTTTTTATCTTGAAGTCTATTAATATATTGTTGAGCTAGTTTATAATCTTTGATTTTTATTTCATTAATATTATTGGCTAGTTCAAGTAAGCTTTCTAAAACTTTACCCACTAATTTATCGTTTTCTAAAGTCCAAAAAGCTCTAAGCCTTTTCATCTTAGAATCGCCATTAATACTGTATTTATTATCATAAATAGGAATATTAAAATCTTGAAAAAACTCTTCAAAAGTTCTATTGCTAAAATCTAATACATAACCACTATTGTCAAAGAGTTTCTCAAAAATCTGTTTTTCATTAAATTTTAAACTAGCCATTTTTTATCCTTACTTCCCCACTCATAAGCTTCGGTAAAAGGGTATCTCTTAGATTTTCAAGAGTTTTGATTTGTTTTTGGTTTGCAAATATTTTATTAAATTGTGGTTCAACCAAATAATGAAATTCATCCAATATGTTATCATCAGGTTTTAATATGTTCATTTTCTTAAAATCTCCCGTATTAAGATTCAATGTTGCTGTTCCTCCGCTAGCCATAGCATGAAGTAAATCATAAGATGATTTCATAAATAAATATAAAAAATATCTAAATTGTTCTTCTTTTGGGATAATAGAATTAATTTGTTGATTTGTTTGACTCTCGATAACATTCATAGAAACCAAACCAACAGTTGCAATGCAACTTACACATATAGATTTAGCAGGTAATAATTTATTTTTTTGAGAATTGCTACCTTCTTCTGTTAAAGTATCTGTTGTGCTAAACAAAAATGTATTATTGTGCATATCAGGAATTTTAATAAATGGTATATTTCCACTATAATATTCAAGCTTCTTTTTAGATGGTGTTTTGCCACAAATAACATCTCCAAAATAACTTAATGGCTTTTTCTCCCACCCATCCTCAGTCTCTTCAATAAACCATTGTCTAAAAAGTGTAAGGGCAACCTCTTCAAGGGTTTTGTTTTGGCGGTGGAGAAGGTCGATTTTATCATCAAGGGAGCTTAGAACCCCAGCTATTGCTTTTTGTTCTTTTAGTGGGGGGAGATTAAAACTGTATTGTCGTATTCCTTTTAGTGGAACATTGGGTATTGTTGTTCCTGTTGCTATCATCTCAATATAAAATTGAAATTCTTCATCTAAAAAATGATAATAAATAAACTTAGTAT
>JALUWO010000138.1 GCA_027019405.1 Candidatus Altimarinota bacterium
AAAAAACTTTAAATTATTTGAATGAAAAATTGAAATACAAGATAAAATTAGTAAAAAACAATCTACAAAAGATAAAGAAATTTTATTTAATATTTTAAAAGAAAATGTTTTATGATTTTTAGAAGAAGAAAATTATAAAAATACAATTAAAAATATAGACAATTTACATTTAGAAAATATAGATTATGAAGTAGATAAATTTGATTGAGAAGAAATTTATTGAAAAAATATAAGTATAAAAAATAAAAGTTTTTTTCATTATGTTTTATTATTTGAAGATATGATTTTAAAAGATTTAAATAATTGAAAAAGAAAAAAATATAGTGATTTTGATATTGTAGAATTTATAGATGATTTAAATGAACTTTCAAAAACTACTGAGTTTATATATTTTAAAATATATAAAGAAAAATTAGAAGATGAAAATATTATATTAGATAAAGAAAAATGATTATATACAACTTGACTAGAAAAATTTTATTTTAAAAATGATTTAAATTTATTAACACAAAGTAGTTATAAACTAATGTTTATAACAAAAAATGTAAATTTAACACTAGAAAAATTAGAAGAATTAGAAAAAAAATATAATTTTAAAAAAGCAATGAGAAGAGATATTTCAGATCATTTAACAATATTACAAGATTGAAATTATATAAAATGACATAATATGTATTCAACACTTGATTATGTTAAAAACTGGATTTCTATAATGAAATATTATAGAAATGATGGACCAAATAACATATTTTATTGAAGAGAATATTTCTCAAAAAATAATATAAAATTTACACCACATAAACTTATACCTAAAAATGATAAATGAACTTTTGAAAAAGCTCTTCATAATATAATTGTTTGAGATACATGAAGTTGAAAATCATATTTTGCTTACCATTTAACAAAACAAATTATAAAACAAGAAAATACACAAATAATTTATACAGACCCTTTAATTTTTGAAAAATTATTTTTAGTAGAGTATGTTTGAAAATGAAAATGAACACATATAGTTGATAAAGATAGTAATGTAATTGAAGTATGAGAATGAAAATGAACACATAAAAAAAAATTTGATTATTTTGATTTTGAAATTTTTAAAACCCCAATAAATATTATTTGATATATATCAGATGATGAAGTAGAAAGAGAAATAAAAAATAATATTCTATTTACAATAATATTTTGAAAATTAAAAATTGAAAAAGAAAGTATTTCACTTATTAAAATAAAGATAAATAAATATTTATTAGATAATATTTGAAACTATTTTAATTATTATAATTTTAAAAAGTATTTTAATAAAGAATTGGAGGTTATTAAAGAAAAAAACATTGTTTTATATGAAAGTATTAAAACAAGTTTAGAATTATGAAAAAAAATAGAAGATATTTTGTCTTTAGAAAATGATTTAATTGAAATAGTTTGAAAAAGTAAATTTGTTTTGTTTAAATTAAAAAATTTGTTTGATTCTAAAAATTTTGAAATGATAAATGTGATGTTTGAATTAGTCAAATATTTAAGTAAAAAAAATACTGATAAATATAAATATATATTTTTAGATGAAATATGAAATTTATTACTTGATTCTGACAATGTTTGAAAAAAACAAATAATAACAAATTGAATTGACTGACTTTTAAGAACAATAAGACAATTTAATTGAATAATAACTATGATTTCTCAATATTATGAAGATCTTAAAAGTAACTGATTATTAGCTTGAGTAAATATGAAAATAATATTAGATGATCATGAAAAAAATACTTGATTATTATATAATGAAATAAAATGAAAAGATTGAATGGTTGAAAAATATATAAAAATTTTTAATAATATAAAAAAAGAAAGAAAATGACTAATTACAATAAATATGTGAGATATTAAAGAAGCAATGATTTTAGATACAGAAAATTTAAATTAAAAAATAGTATAAAAATTTTATTTAATTTTTAATTTTATATAATGGAAAAACTTGAAGATAAAAATATAAGAATTCAAAAAATAGTAAATATAAAAACAAAAGAATTCAAAAAAGCAGAAATATTAGCTTCTTATACTTGTTTAGCTGATTTAATAAATATTTTAAATATAACCGATAATAAAGAAAAAACAGAAAATTTAATTGAATTTGATCTAAAACAATTAAATATAATATATGAAAATTTAGATATAATTATTGAAAAATGATTAGATTTTTCAATAAATTTGTATCCTTACACATTATTAAACAAATTAAAAATTGTAAAATGATTTTTAAAAAGAATAAATAAAAAAATAAAAAAAAGTTGAAAGAATATACAACTTTTTATTGAAATAGTGGAAAATGGAGGTATAAATCAAAAAGAATATTTAAATATTATATATCAAATTCTTTCAAAATATAAAAATTACAAAATGGTATTTGATGATGTTGTTATTTTAAATGATTGAAATGATTTACATTTTTTAAAGATGATAAACAAAATATTAAAAAAAAATTATTTAAATGTTAAAACAATAAAATTTGATATTCAAATAATTAAAAGATGTAATGTTACAAAACTAATAAAACTTTTTAATATTTTAAGTAAATATATAATAACTAAAGATATAGTATTTGAAGGGGTTGAAGAACAAAAAGAATTAAATAAAATTATAAAAGCTGTTAAAATATATAATAAAACACATGATAATAAAATAAATAGTAATAAAATTTTTATTCAATGATTTTATTATCATAAACCAAAAGAAATTTATGAAATAAATATATTATAATATATGATTATTTTATTATATTATAAAAAATACAAAAATGAAACAAATAAAACAATTAAAAATTTTATATGAAACAAAAACAAATCAAAGTGAAAAACCTGAAATGGAAATAGTTTTTCAATTAGCAAAACAAACAAATTCAGAAACATATTATTGGATTGTAAAACAATGAAAAAATATAAGATTAGAAACAATAAACGAAACCTGGTTTGAAGAAACCACAAATCATTTAGCAGAAAAAATTACAGAAAAAATTATAGAAACAAAAGGACAATAACTTTAAAAATTGTTGTCCTTTATTTTATATTATTTAACACAAAAAAAATGTTTAAATTATTTAAAAAAGAAAAAATATTTAATAATATTAAAAAAAAAGATTTAGAAGAACATAAAGGATTATGTTCTTCTAAAATTTGTCTTGAAACATTAAAAGAATTAGAAAAAACAATGGTTACTAATTGAAATATATGAAAATGGGAAAAACAATTAAAGAGATGTAATAAATGTTATTTAGAACAAAAAAATCATTCTTATTTAAACGCCATCACAAGAGGTTCTATCTCATCAGAAGTTATTTATTTTAATAAATTATATTGAAGAAAAGATAAATAAAAAAATTTAATATTATAATAAAAAAAATGAAAAATATTATAAAAATCATTTATTTAATTCCTTTTTTATTTTTATTGTTGATTTTAAACTGATGTAATCCACCGAAACCAGATAATTATAAAGACTTAAAAAATATATCAAATAATGTTAAATATAATATTGAAACAAATATTAAAAAAGAACAAAATAATATTGAAACAAATATTAAAAAAAACATTGAAAAAAAGATAAATAAAAAACTAAAAAAAGAAAAAATTAAATGAGTTGATGTTAAAAAATTATTAAATTCTTTATTAAAAGAAACAAATTAAAAATATATTTATTTTATAATATAAATATATTATAAAGAATATAACATTTATTTTATTTATTAAAAAACTTAAAAATGTTAAATAAAAAATTAAAAATGATTTGATTAACAGTTGCTTCTACAACTTTATTATTAAGTTGATTTATATCACAATCACATGCTGCTGATAGTTTTAATATAGATAGTATATTAAATGATGTATCTAATTCAAATACAACAACTTGAAATACACAAAAAACTACAGATACAACAACATCAAATACAACAAAAAATACACAATCTGTTAAACAAATTGAAGTAAAAAAAACAGATAAAGGTTATGATATAAAAAATTGGAATAAAGATTATTTAGTTGAATTTGAAGTAAATAAAAATACAAAAATAGATGATAAAACAGTAACAATTGGAACTAAAGATGGAGAAAAAGTTCCATATATGTTAGAAGATAATTTAAAAGTTTATAAAAATTGAGATATATTAAAACCTTGAAAAAAATATTATATAGAATTAGGTTGAAATTATGATGAAGTAGTATTTAATAAACAAGATTCTTTAGAATTTGATAGAATAATAAAAAAAGTAAATTGAGGTATAGATTCTATAAATTGAGAGGAAATTTATGTATTTAATAAACCTATAGTTGAAAAAAAACAAGTTGTTAAAACAACAAAAATTGTAAAAAAGAAAACTTGAATAGAAGATAATCTATTTACATTAGCATTATTATTATTTGTTTTTAGTATTTGATATAAATTAAAGAGAAAAATATAAAAAAAATTAAATATGAAAAAAAGTATAATATACATATAAAATTTATTTTATTAAATAAAAAAAATGATAAAAAATACATTAAAAAAAGGTTTTACTTTAATTGAAATGATTATTGTAGTAGCAATTATAGGTATTCTTATGATGATATTTTTACCAAACTGGACTTGAAGTTCAATATTCAAAGATTTTAGTTCAAAATCAAAAATATATGGACAAATTTTACAACAAGTTTGAAATGAAGATTGAGATTTAACAGATTTTAGTAAAGAAGTATTTTGAAGTGAAAATTGAATGAGTGAAGTTAGTACAAAACAATTTGTTGATACAGTTAGACAAGATTTAAATAAACCTGATATTTCACCAGCATATAAAAAAGCATGACAAAATATATTTAATAATTTAGATCCTATTCTTACAAAAGACTGTAATAAAATATCAGTAAAACACTTTGATGATTCTTCTTCTTATATTACAACAAGTCTATGAAAAGATAAAGATATGAAATGATATACTACAGATGATTCAGTAGATTGAATAGATATTATATGTAAAATGAAGAAGAAAGTAAATAAAACTTATACAACATTTCATTTAATATGATTATCTGATGAAATCAACTTAAATAGAGAAGATTGAAAATGAAAAAATGCAGGAAACTATTTAATGCTTGTTTCACAATAATAATTAAAAGTAAAAACTATAAAAAGTAAGAATATTAAATTCTTACTTTTTTTTAAAAATGTTATTAAAAAATTAAATTATATATTATAAAAATAATTTATTATTTAAAATATAAAAAAATGAAAATTAAAATAAATTAGAAAATTATAGTTTCAATTTTATATATTATTGTGATTTATTTATCATTGTATAATACTAATTTTTATAGTTTTGTTAATAAAGAAATAGAATGATGAAAATATATAAACACAAATAAAATTAAATATTTAAAGGAATATTATAAATTATATCCTAAAAATATCCTACAAATTCCAGAAAATAGATATACAGCTTGTTATAATAATTGAATAATAAAATTATATAGTAAAAGTTTTAATATTAGTGATAAAAGATTATTATCACATGAACTTGTTCATTATTATAATAATGAAAATAAAAATAAAAAGTTTAAAGAAAATTTTTATAAGTTAGCTAATAATATAAAATTTTTTATAACTAATTCTTGATATATTATAAAAAATATTAAAAATAATAATGATAAAGAATGAAATAATTTTTATTATTAGTTAAATAATTTATATCAAATACTAAATAATAAAGAATATAATAAAGAATTTAATAATTTTAATAATCCTTTATTAAAATTATTTTATTATATAAAAATAATTAAAAAATATCCTAGTAAATAGACTGCTATTACTGATGAAATATTGGCACGGCAAACTAATAACTATTGACCTTATAATTTTTATGACAACTTTATTATTAAAAACAAAACTATTTATTTAATGTTTAATAATAAACAAATACAGTGTTATAAAATTAAAAATAAGAGATTAAAAAAAATTTGTTATTTAATAGATAATCTAAATAGTCAAATATTTAAAAAATACAAAAAATCTAAATAAAAAAAACAAACTTATATAATAAAAATAATAAAAATAATTAAAAATATTAAAAATATATTATAATAAATAATTATATAATACTTTTTAATTAAATATTAAATATAGAAACATGAAAAAAATATATGCTATTATAATTCAAGATAAAAAATTAAATATAAGAAAAGAATTTAGAGAATTAGATAAAAAACAATTAACAAATACAAAAAAAATCTTAAAAAAAGAAAATCCTAATTCTAAAATAAAAATAATAGATGTTTGAGAAATTTTTGAAAATAAAAAATTATTTTTAAAAGTAATAGAATTATATTTAAAAAATTTAAAATCTAGTTGATTTGTAAATTATTTTGATATAAAAAATTTAAAATATTCTTTAAACTGATTTGATGATATTTATATTGAATATATATCAAAAAATTATCAAAATTATTTGGAAAAAGTTCCTGAAACAATATTTAAAAATTTTATAAATAAAGAATTATTTTTTTCAATAATTAAATCTAATATTTCAACAAAAGATAAAATAAAAATATTAGATTTTTATAAAGAAACATTTGAAAGAATTACTAAAATTAAAAAAGGAATTATGTGAAAAATTATATCAAATATTTTTATTATTTGATGAGCAGTATGATTATATTTCTTTTTAAATAATTCTATTATTCCACAAGTAACATCATTATTATCAAATACATGAAATTGAGTAAATCCAGGTTTAATTTTTATAAAAACATATTGAATATATTTTATTATTACAATCTTACTAATATTAACTTTTTATCTTTGAATGTTTTTTTATAATTGGAATACCTTTTTTAAAACATTTAAATTTATAACAATACAATATAAATTATTTAGACAAATAAATACTATGCAACTATTATTAACAAGTATGCTTATAAATACTTTAAATGTTGAGAAAATAAAATCTATTTTAGCAGAAAATTTTGATTGGGATAAAAATAAAATTAAATGAAATTCTTTTAAAGAAATATTAGATGAAATATTAAATGAAAAAGAAAAAATGGACATATTTTTACCAGAATATGTATTATCACTAAAATCTATGGACACAACAGATTTTAACTCTTATATTGAAAATCTTTGAACAGAAATAAATAATTTAAATGAAGATATCGAAGAAACTAAAGAATTCTTTTTATGAGTAATTAAACAAACTATTTTTATATCTAGTGCTTTAATAATGTTAATATGAGTGATGCCTTTATTTTTAGTTATGAAATCTATTATGGAAGCAGTATGACATATGATGAACTAAATTTAATTTTCTAATTTAACTAAAATAAAATGAACAATAAAAATATTATTAAATTAAAAAAATGATTTACTTTAATTGAAATTTTAATAGTAATATGAGTTCTTTGAATTATGATGATAATTTCAAATGTTATTTTAAATATATGATATTTTAAAGAAAAAGCATTAAAACAACAAATATCAAATTGTGATTTCATTTATGTAAAAAATTATAAGAATATTAAATGTTATTTAGATAAAAATAAAAATGATAAATTAGATAATAATGAAATAAATAAGCCAATAAATATTAAATTAAGAGATTATTGAGTAAGAAAAGATTTTGACTATTT
Organism: Candidatus Altimarinota bacterium; assembly: GCA_027019405.1. GTDB lineage: Bacteria > Patescibacteriota > Gracilibacteria > BD1-5 > UBA6164 > JALUWO01. The sequence goes on from JALUWO010000138.1 coordinate 7,647, forward strand.
AAAAGATCTACATTTACAATTAAATACTTATTATAAAATATATAAAAAGAATTATATATTTAAATATGATTTAAATAATCAAAAATTAGTTTCTTTAACTTCTATTATAAATATATAAATATTATAGAAAATAATACTAAAAAAATGAAAATATAATAATATATATAAAACAACTAAAAACATTAAAAAATAGAAAAAAGTTAAAGTAACTATCAAGGTTTTAAGCAATAAAATAAATAAACTTTTATATAATAAATTAAAAATTAAATGGAATTACAAGAACAATTAAAAATAATAATTGAACATATAAAAAAAAATAATATAGAAAATGAAGAAAAACAACAAATAAAAGAATTTTTAAATTGAATATCAAAAAAAGAAAAGAATGATTTTAAAAAGGAAATAAATATTATTTTAAAATTATTATGATTAGAAAATAATACTAATTCTAATAATATAAAAGAAAAAAGTGATTTTAAAGATGAACAAATTATAAATAATATATTGTGAATAAAAAAACAAGATATTGAAAATTTAAAGAACAAAATAGAAAATAAAAAAGAATTAGAAATAATGATAAATAATGAACGGAAAAAAACAACAAAAGAATTAGATGATTTAATAATGTTATCTTATTTATTAGTATTTACACAATGATATACAGATGTACATTATGAAATTACTTGAACTTGAGATGTAATTTTAAGATGAAGAAAAAACCAATTATTAGAAACTATAACTTTATGAGATATTTATAATAGTTTTCAACTATTTAAAGAAAATCTTTATTATAATTTTCAAATAGAAAAAGAAAATAATAAAGAAGAACACTTTGAAAAAATAATCTTAAATTTTTTAACAATTATAGCTGAAATATGATTAGGTTATAAAACTAAAAATAAAAAAGAATTATTAGAAATAAAAATATCAACTTTATGAAAAGATGAAAAATATAAAGAAAATTTAGCAACATTATTTAAAAGTTTAAATCTTATGATTTGAAATTCTAATCAGTCTATTTGAACTTATGATGTTAAAATATGATTAAAATTTTGAAAAGAAAATTATGATTATAGATTAAATTTTACACCTTATTTATGAAGTGATATAAAATTTAGAATAACATGAAGGAGATTAGTAACAAAAATAATAGATATAAGTTATTGAAGTTATGATAATATTGTTAAATGAAATGCTAGTTGAAATTGAGTATTTATAATTTGATGAAAAACTAATAGTTGAAAATCTACTTCTATATTTTGATTATTAAATTATATACATAAAATTGAATGAAATAAAAAAATTATTAGTATTGAAGACCCTGTTGAAAAACAATTTGATTATATAGAACAATTAGAAATAAAAGAAACTTGAAATAAAAAAACAGATTTAGATTTTAATAAATATATATCAGCTTTAGTAAGAAAAGATTGAAATTATGTGTTTATATGAGAAATTAGGGATAAAGATTCTTTGTCTTGAATTATAAATTTAGCTAATATTTGATATTGAATATTTACAACAACACATATATCTAATATATTTTGACTTAAAACAAGAGTAAAAGAAATGGAATGAAATTTATTATGATTATTAAATTCTACTAAATCTATTATAGTTCAACAGCTTATACCAGTTTATGAAGAAGTGTTTTTAATAAAAGATATTAAAAAATATTATAAAAAAGAGGAAGATATTATTATTCCTTTTGAAAAAGAATTATATAATTATATAAAAGATTGAAAAATATGAAATAATATGGAAGATTTTTATGATTTAGTAAAACAATATAAAATTACATTAGATAATAATATTATTTATAAAAATAGTGAAATAAAAGAAGAAAAAGATAATTATAAACAATTATTAAAAATATTAAAAGATATAAATACTTTTTATAAATTCTTATCAGAAAATTATTATCTTAAAAAAGAAAATTCAAAAACAATTTGAATGAACTTAACATTTGAAGTTATAACATTTACAAATCAAAATAGAAAATTATATTTAGAAAATGAAGAAGAACTAATTAAAACAGAAAAAAAATATATTCCAATCTTTTTAAATTCTTTAATAACTACTAAAAATAAAAAAGTAAATTTCTTAGATATAGTATGATTATCTAAATGATTTTAATAAATATAAATAATTTAAATACTTATTAGTATTATAAATATTTTATATTTTAAATAAAAAAATGAAAATTTGATTAGTTTGAAAAAATAATAAAATAAAAAGACAATTAGCTTATTTATTATATTCTAATTTAAAAGAAAACTGATTTAAAATTAGTGAAAAAGACATAAAAACTAATGATTATTGACAACTAATATTAGATAAATATCAACAAGAATTACAAAGATTAAATAATAATGATAATTTAATATTAGTTGATACTTTATTAGACTTATTTAAAAATGCTGAATTAAAATTATGATTTGAAAATGAAATAACAAAAATTATTTTATATAGTTTAAAAAATTATATAAATAAATATAATAGTTTAATTGTTTTTTTAGATCTAAAGAATAATGAAGAAAATAACATTATTAAAATTTTAAAACCATTATATAAATGAAATTTAATATACTATTATAGTAATAGTAGTTCAAAAAATATTGAAAATATAATAAAACAAATAATTTAAATATATTATAAAAATAAATTATTTTATCATTTAATAATATATAAATGAGTTTAATAAAAAAAATAAAAGAAAAAATTAAAAAATTAGAAGAAAAAATAAGAAATGAAACAACAATTACAACAATTTGAAAAAAATAAAAATAATTAAAAATTTAATTTAAAAATTTAAAAAATAATTAAAAATGAAAAAAATCTTAACAATATTATACAATATTTTTCTTTTTATATTAGTAATTTATATTACACAATCTATTACATTTAATTTTGTAGTAAATAAATTTTGAAAAATGTTATGAAATACTATGTTAGTTACACAAAAAAATGTAAATGTTATATGGAATAATAAAAATAATGAACAAGAAATAATTAAAACAATAACTACTACAAATAATAATACTAATAATAATACTAAACTTAGTGAAATAGATTATATAAAAGTCTGAAATAAAGAAATTTTAGTTAGAAAAGCTGATTGAAGTAATTTAATTTGAGCTAATTTTTTAACTTATGAAAAAGTTGATTGACATATATATTTATATGCACATAATGGTCCTTCAACTAGATATTATATGTGAGATTATTTAAATAAAAAATTAAAAATTTGAGATATTATAGTTTTATGAAATATTGCGGATTGAAAAGAAAAAAAATACCAATTATATAACACACAAAAAATACCAGAAAATCTAACAAAAAATAATAATAAAAATATCATTTTTGAAAATAAAAATGATATATTATTTTTTACTTGTGTTGAATGATGAAAAAAAAGAAAAATTTTTCTATTCAGAGAAATAAATTAAATAAAAAAAATATATTATAATATATGATATTAACAAGTTTTTTAAATAAAATTAAAAAATAATTAAAAATGGAAAATTCAAAATTTACAAAAATAGTATTAAAAAATAAAGCTAATTATATGTTTAATTATTATAAAACTAAATGAAAAAACATTTTTATAGTTAAAAATGATGTTTGACAAATAAATATTAAATGAAATGATTTTCATTGTAATTATAATTTTACATTACAATTAGATCCGTTAGTACCAAATATTGAAATATGATTTAATAAAAAAACTTGTAAAACAATTGTAGATTGACAATTACAACAATTAGTAATTCAAGATGATTCACATTTATATCAAAAACAAAATAATATTGTTAAAATATCAAATTTTACTTGAGTAATATATTTAGGACTTTTTATTTTCTTTTTTATTTTTACATTATTTTTACTAATAAAAAAATATGTAAAAGAATGAAAATTTATAAATTATAAATGATAAAATGATATGACAAAATTTGCGAATTGTTTTAGAAGCAATAATGCTTATTATAACTATTGTATTTTCAAATAATTTTTTTTGAAATAATATAATAAATACTTTAAAATATACTAAAATCTATTATAATGATAATTATAATAGATTTTATCATGATTTATGAACAAATCTTTGAATTCAAAACATATGTTTTATAAAAAACTTTGCTGATAATGATAGTGTAGAAAATTTTAATGGTGAAAATAAAATTTTAATATTTTTAGGAGATGATGTTACTAAAAATTATTGTAATAAACCAACTGATAATACAATTTTTCATGATAGTGATTGAAATCTATTATTAACATGAAAAAAATTTGAAACATTTTTATTAACAAAAAATAGTAAATTTAAAGATGGTGAAAGTGATATTGAAAAAATTAAAAAACATTATAGTTTTAGAAACTAATAAAACAAAATAAATATATTATATAAATTATATATTATAAAAAATATTAAAATTTTATTTATTTATAAAATATAATGAAAAAATCTAATAATATATTTAAAAAATGAACTTCACTTTATGAAATTACTATATATACAATAATTATTTTTATTATAATGATACTATGTTTCGCATTTTTTTACTATTTTATACCATGGTTTAAATTTGAATTAGCAGTATTGTGATTTTAATATAAAATATATTAAAATTTTATTTGTAGTTAGTAACATTATAATATTATAATATTGCTAACTATAAAAAGTTAAATTATATAATAAATTTTAAAATTATAAAAATAAATAAAAAATGAAAAATTTAAATATCTATGAAATAAATTATATTACAAATAATTCTATTAAAATAAATGAAGAAAATAATAAAGAATTATTTGATTTTAAACAAACTATAAATGAACTAAAAGAAAAAATAGATGTAAAAAAATATATACAAATTTTGTGAAATAAAATAAATAAATATATAAAATACAATAACAAAAAATTAGAAGAATGAAATAAAAATAAAAAAATTATTTTTGAAATAATAGATCAAAATGATATAAAAGAAGATGATTTAATAATAAATGAAAAAGATAAAAACTCTAATATAAAGAATTATTATATTAAAATTTTTTTACATAATAAATATAAATTATTACTTACAAATTCTGATGAAAGTGTTAATTATAATTCTTTTATAATTATTTGTAATAAAGAAAATTTGATTAAAATTATGAAAATGTTAAAAGAAATAGGAGAATGATATAAAAGATATTTTGATTTTAATAAAAAAATGAAAAAAATACAAGAAAATTATTATAAAAAAATATGAAATACAAATACTTGAAATAAAGTAGAATTAGATATAGTTTTATTATTAAAAATGAAATATTTTAAAATGGAATATTTATCTAATTGAATTGTATTTGTTTTAAAACATAATAACTAAAAATGAAAATTATATTTTTTAGTTTTATTTCAACAATGCTATTATTTATTTATAATGTTTGAATAATATATCCTACAATAAAAGAACAAAATAAAGTATTATATTCAAATATTTTTTATGATTTATCTAATTACAGTATAACAGTATTAACAAATAAAAATGATTATGATAATTCACCATTAGAAAGTTGAAAAATATATTTTTTATGAAATGATAATTTAAAAAATGATTATAATTGAAAAAAAATAGATGATTTAAATTTAGAAGATTATAATAAATTGGTAAATTATAATTATAAATATTTTGAAAATAATTTAGTCTTTCAAAAATGATAAAAATGATGTTAAATATTATAATTCTTTGATTATTTATTTATATTTGATATGATATAATTAAAAATGGAAATCCTTTCTTGTGATTTTTAGTAATTATTTTTGGAACGATAGCATGATTTATTTGAAAATATAATTATTTTCTTTTATTATTATCTACAATATATTTCTTTTTTGATTACACATTAAATTATTCTTTAAAAAAAGAAGAAATACAAAAAAAAGTTAATAAAAGATTACAAGAAAAAGATAATATGGACATTATAAGATATTTAGTTTAACAAATAAAATATTTAAAATTTAAATATTAAATAAAAATAATGAAAAATAAAGATATAATTGAACAACAAACTAATCATAAAATTCAATTTTTAGATAATTGAATATTATGATTTTTTGATTTTATTTATTATTTTATAGTTTTATTTTTATTATATCAAGTAAATAAATATATTGTTAATCATAACTTAATAGTTTATACACATGATATATATTACTTTTTATGATTTATAATTTTTATATTATTTTGATATTTATTAAAAAATAAAACACTAAAATTATTATTTTCATTATTAACTTTTATTGCTTTTTTTATATTTTTTTATATACATCTTAAATTAAATTATATTTATATTTTTATTTTTTTTTTTTTTATTA
>JALUWO010000139.1 GCA_027019405.1 Candidatus Altimarinota bacterium
CTTGTATGGGGTTATTCCCAATACCTGACCCCATTATTAATGAAGTAGTAGGTATAGATAACATAAATGACTGTAAATAAATGATAAAAAAAATAAAAAATAAATTCAAATCAGATGATAACAAAAGATTATTGTCAAATTTTATATCATTGTCGATACTTCAAGGTGCAAACTATATTTTACCTCTTATAACTCTTCCATATCTAGTAAGAGTTCTAGGAGTAGAAAACTATGGGCTTTTAGCATTTGCTGGGGCTACTGTGGCTTATTTTGGAGTGTTGACTGATTATGGATTTAATCTAACTGCTACAAGAGAGATTTCTATCCACAGAGAAAACAAAGAAAAAGTTGTAGAGATATTTTCTAGTGTTATGACTATAAAGTTTTTACTGATGTTTCTATCACTTTTTTTACTCTCTATTTTGGTATTTAGTTTTGAAAAGTTTTCAAAAGATGCAATAGTCTATTTTCTAACTTTTGGGACGATCATAGGACAAGTGCTTTTTCCTGTATGGTTTTTTCAGGGTATGGAGAGAATGAAGTATATTACTTATATAAATATTTCTGTTAAATTTATATTTACAGTCTCTGTATTTGTTTTTATACACAGACAAGATGATTTTTATATTGTTCCACTACTTACTTCTATAGGTGCTTTTATATCAGGGGCTTGGTCGCTTTATTTGGTAAAAAAAGAGTTTAATGTTAAATTTAAACTACAAAGTTTAGAAATTATAAAATATTATTTAGTTGATGGTTGGCATGTTTTTATTTCTGGATTATTTACGACATTATATACAAATTCTGTAACTGTAATATTAGGTTTATTTACAAATAATACCTCCGTTGGATATTATGTAATAGCTGAAAAAGTTGTTAAAATTGTAAGTTCTGTTTTTTCATCCATTCAAGGAGCAATATATCCTTATATTGCAAAATTAGTTTCAAAATCAAAACAAGATGCTCTTATGATATTAAAAAAGCTTACAATATATTCTTCATTAGTTATGTTCGTTTTTTCTTTATTAATCCTTATTTTTGCTAAATATATTATTTACCTAATAAGTGGACACTACATAGTCGAAGCAACAGTAACTTTACAAATATTGTCTTTTTTTCCATTGGTAATTACAGTTGCAAGAATTTTTTCAATGAATTATATAATTACTTTTAAGTATCAAAAGCATCTTACTAAAATTTATGCACTATCTGCACTACTTAGTTTTATTCTCTTTTTCTTGTTAGTGCCATCGTTTAAAGAATATGGAGCAGCGATTACGGTAATGATAGTAGAAATATTTGCTACAACTTATATGTATATAATAATAAAAAGGTATATATTATGAAAAATTTAAAACAAGTTTCAATAGCTATGGCAACATATAATGGAGAGATTTTTATAAAAGAACAAATTAAATCACTATTAAATCAAACATATGCAAATATAGAAATCATTATATGTGATGATTGTTCTACTGATAATACTTTCCAGATATTACAAGATTATTCTAAAAAAGATAATAGAATTAAGCTATTTAAAAATCAAAAAAATTTAGGTTATGTAAAAAATTTTGAAAAAGCAATTTCTTTATGTAATGGAGAGTATATAGCATTAAGTGATCAAGATGATATATGGTTAGAGAAAAAAATTGAAATTTTGTTAAATGATATAGGAAATTTTGATTTAATACATTCAGATGCCTATTTAATAGATGAAAATGGGGAAATTCTTCATAAAAGTTATTCTAATTTTGCAAAAAAACAACTCAATCCAAAAGATATAATTGAATTGGCTTTTACTCCAATGGTCACTGGATGTACTTGTATGTTTACTAAAGATTTAAAAGAAAAAGTTTTACCTTTTTGTTCCGAAATTCATGTACATGATTTATGGATTTCTTTGGTTGCATTTAAAAATAATGGTATTAAATATAATAGTGAATCTTTAATTAAGTATAGGCAACACGATAACAATCAAATAGGTGCATTAAAGAAAGAAAAGAATTCTTTTTTTAAAAAAATTAAACTACTAAGTAATAAAGAATATTCAAGAAAAAACTCTTTTAATAAAGAATTAAATAAGATTAATTGTTTAAAAAAATTAAACCTATCAAAAACTGAATTAAATCATTTAATAGATATAAATAAAATGTTTTTATTTATATCATCAGGAAAAATAGAATATTTATTTTATTTTTTGAAAATTCACAATAAACTTTTATTAAATAAAACATTTTTTAAAAAGAATAAAATATTTTTTAATACTTTTATGAAAGTAAAATTATTAAATTCAAAGGAGTAATAATTGAGGATATATACAGTTATAATACTTCAATTTAAAAAAAACTAAAAAAAGTTATATAAAATGCGACTATCAACCTATGAAATAGAAGCCATAAAAGATACTTTTAAAAAATTTTTTAAAGATGGTAAAATTTATCTTTTTGGTTCTCGTGTTGATGAGAGTAAAAAAGGTGGAGATATAGATTTGTTTCTTGATTT
>JALUWO010000140.1 GCA_027019405.1 Candidatus Altimarinota bacterium
TATATATTCTCTTGAAAATATTTTGATTAAAAAACCTTATTTTAGGGTTTTTGATATAACCTTATATAAATTTACCTCTAAAATTACCCTTTTTTCACTTATATTTAAAAACTACTTTAAAAAATTAAGTTTAAATGATATAGCATGTTAAAAAAATTTATAAACGCAGAGACTACGATAGCGAATAAAATCCTGCTTGACGGTGATTTAAGCGATACTGAAGTAAGAGTGTATTTTGTTATTAAGATGTTAAGCTACAAAGACGGCTACTGCTGGGCTACAAATGATCAGCTTTCTCATATTTTAAATAAAACATTAGGAGCTATTAAAATGGCTCTATCTCGTCTAAAAAAGAAAAAATACATAGTTGTAAATACTGTTAAATCTCGTACGCCTATTAGAAAAATATTTACGATGCAAGCTTGGGCAGAATTATCTTATACCAATCAAATCCCTCAAGACTGCTTACATTTTGATAAGGACCTTCCAAAACAGGATTTTACCTTTAAGGAGTTTAAGAATTTTATCGTTAAAAATTATCCTAAAGCTATTTTTACTCTTGCACAGGGTAACCCCTTGAAGTATAGGTCTAATATACAGTTTATGATCACAAAAACAGGCTATATCCATAATAATTTTACCCAAAAATTACTCCCAAAAGAGGAAGCTTTTAAGATGTGGCAGCATCTCTACGATAATAGAGATTTTGTTATTCAAACATTTGTTAAATTTTTAAAAACAGGGACATAATTCAAAGAAAGGAATGAGAATGAAAACAACACGGTTTTACAAAATTTATACCAGGGATACTAAAAATAGACAATTACTTACACTGCTTCTTACTAATCGAAATTATTCTGAGGTAAAAAGTAAATACGGGAGATGTGAAGAAATTTTCTCGTATGAATTTATGTCTATTAAAAGACTTAAACCGCCGGTTGAGATTGTATACGATGTTAAAAATTAAGTTAAAATATTTGATACAGGGTTTTTTAAAAAGCCTTGTACAAAATTTTTTAAGGAGGCTCAAATGAAGAAATTATTAATGGCATTTTTTGCAATGCTATTTATTTTTTCAGTAGGTGCATTTGCAAGTTCTGCTCCGACAGATTTCGCAAGTGCAATTCCAAGCACTTTAATCCCAAGCGGATTTTGGCAGCTTGTAGGTGTAGTTTTCACAGCAGTTGGTACTATCTGGGGAATTACTAAAGGTATAAGACTTTTTAAAAAGGCTTAAACCGATGTGGCAGGGTAGAAAAATCATATTGGTATTGTTGCTTTACCCTGCCCTAATGTTTGGAAAAGAAGTGGTATTTAACAGCACATTCTATCCGCCCCAGGTAGATAGATACTGTTTGAAACCGACAGCAGATACAAGTATCGAAATGGGTATAGATAGCAGAAGAAAAAATTGTATTACAGCTTTGGACAGCACCGGCCAGTTAGGTCAAGATTGTGAGTATCACTCATATCTAAAAATCCAAAATATGAAAAAAGATACAACATATTACATCATTGAAGCTAAATTAAAAACAAGTAGAGAAAAAACAAATTACAGTATCACATTTAAAGGCAATAATTTTGAAGTAGGTGTTTGTCCAACAGAAGCTTTAGCAAAAGTTGCAAATATAGATCCTAAAGGATTGTCCCTGATGCTTGCATTTGCAGGATTGCTTACAGGTGTTATTTTCTTTGGATCTATTACATACATAATTCTCACTATAAAGGAGTGGTAATGCCGCCATGGGTGATAAACTTAACACAGTTTCCAAGTTTCAATGTAGCTTTTAGCGTAACTTTTTGGATCTGGTCGGTTGCGATCGGTGTAATAATCGGATTAAAGTTTTTTAAACATGCTTAAATTAATCGCTTTAATCACTATGACCTTAGATCATTATAACGATATATTGCTAGATCACAAATATTTTATACTTACTTTTATAGGCAGATTTGCTTTTCCGATATTTATATATCTGTCTGTAAAATCTTATCTGTTTTATACACACAAAAAAGAAGAGTATATGAAAAGGATACTGTTTTTTGCTTTTTTATCTGTTCCTTTTTATTGGATTGGATTTCATAAAGTTTATCCTTTTAATATACTTTTTACAATATGTTTTAATCTTATGTTTATATATTTTACAGAAAAAAGAAAATATTATTATTTACCTGCCATATTTATCCTTATATATTTATCTGATTATTCATATATATCTTTAGGTGTTTATTTGAGCATATATCTTCTAATGACTTATCAGAGCAAAGAAGATATTTTATTTTATAGTATCTTGTTTCTACTCTGCCTAATTTTTTTAAATCCTCTATATTATTTTTCTGGAGCTTTCCTTATTTTTGGATTTATTTTAACTGATATATTTTTGAACTATGATTTTAGATTTAAAATAAATAAATATTTCTTTTATTTTTATTATCCTTTACATATTGCCTTGTTTGGTTTGTTAGGGGTTGTTTTATGAAAAAGATTTTTTTATTTTTATT
>JALUWO010000141.1 GCA_027019405.1 Candidatus Altimarinota bacterium
CTCTTTTACAAAAAATAGCCGATGCATTTGTCCAAGAAAGACTTCTTGTAAGCGGCAGTATTGAAAAAGAAAAAGAGAGTTTAATAACATATGAAATCGCCCACGAATCTATTATTCAAAGCTGGACTTTACTTCAAAGCTGGATTAATGAAGAAAAAGATTTTTTCATTACAAGAGCACAAGTTCGTATCGCCCTGAATGAATGGAAAAAATCAAATAAAAACAAAAACGCCCTTTTAGTCGGAATACTTTTGGAAAAAGCTCAAAATTTTATTGATAAACCTTGGAGTAAAGAAGAAAAAGAGTTTATTTCATTAAGCATTGAAAATTCCAAAAAAATAGATAAAAGAAGGCGACAATTTATAATTGGAGGTTTCTTGGCAATAACTTCGTTAGCCAGTTTCGGAAGTTATGAATTTCTCCAAGCAAAAAATAAAAATAAAATCAAAGAAGAGCTTGAAAAAGCAAATTATTATCTCGGAATAGCATTAGTGGAAAAAGCAAAAAATGCTGCTTATAATCAAGCAATACCAAAAGCTCATCTTTTTGCTTTTGCCGCTTTGCCTAAAATAGATAAACAATATGATACAACCGATTCAATAGCCAAAGCCAAATCTATAATCACTAATTATAACGACAGAGCTATATCTTCTCTTATAGGACATAAAAGCGCTGTTACTTCAGTAGCATATTCACCGGACGGGAAAACGATTGTATCGGGTTCAGTTGATAAAACAATAAAAATATGGGATACAAAAAATCATAATTTAATAGCCACCTTAAAAGGACATAAAGACATGGTTGATTCAGTAGCATATTCACCAGACGGGAAAACGATTGTATCGGGTTCATGGGATAATACAATAAAAATATGGAATGCAAAAAATTATAATTTAATAGCCACTTTAATAGGACATGAAAGCGCTGTTAATTCAGTAGCATATTCACCCGATGGGAAAACGATTGTATCGGGTTCAATTGATAAAACAATAAAAATATGGAATGCAAAAAATTATAATTTAATAGCTACTTTAAAAGGTCATAAAAACTTTGTTCTTTCAGTAGCATATTCACCAGACGGGAAAACGATTGTATCGGGTTCAGCTGATAAAACAATAAAAATATGGGATACAAAAAATCATAATTTAATAGCCACCTTAAAAGGACATAAAGACATGGTTGATTCAGTAGCATATTCACCGGACGGGAAAACGATTGTATCGGGTTCATGGGATAATACAATAAAAATATGGAATGCAAAAAATTATAATTTAATAGCTACTTTAAAAGGGCATAAAAGTTATGTTTTTTCAGTAGCATATTCACCGGACGGGAAAACGATTGTATCGGGTTCAGCTGATAAAACAATAAAAATATGGGATACAAAAAATCATAATTTAATAGCCACATTAAAAGGGCATAAAAACACTATTCGTTCAGTAGCATATTCACCAGACGGGAAAACGATTGTATCGGGTTCAATTGATAAAACAATAAAAATATGGAATGCAAAAAATTATAATTTAATAGCTACTTTAATAGGGCATAAAAACTTTGTTCTTTCAGTAGCATATTCACCCGATGGAAAAACCATTGTATCGGGTTCAAAGGATAACACAATAAAGATATGGGATGCAAAAAATTATAATTTAATAGCTACTTTAAAAGGTCATAAAAACTTTGTTCTTTCAGTAGCATATTCACCGGACGGGAAAACGATTGTATCGGGTTCAGTTGATAAAACAATAAAAATATGGGATACAAAAAATTATAATTTAATAGCCACTTTAATAGGACATGAAAGCGCTGTTAATTCAGTAGCATATTCACCAGACGGGAAAACGATTGTATCGGGTTCATGGGATAATACAATAAAAATATGGAATGCAAAAAATTATAATTTAATAGCTACTTTAAAAGGGCATAAAAGTTATGTTTTTTCAGTAGCATATTCACCGGACGGGAAAACGATTGTATCGGGTTCAGCTGATAAAACAATAAAAATATGGGATGCAAAAAATCATAATTTAATAGCCACCTTAAAAGGACATAAAGACATGGTTGATTCAGTAGCATATTCACCGGACGGGAAAACGATTGTATCGGGTTCAGCTGATAAAACAATAAAAATATGGGATACAAAAAATCATAATTTAATAGCTACTTTAATAGGGCATAGAGATTGGGTTAATTCAGTAGTATATTCACCGGACGGGAAAACGATTGTATCGGGTTCAATTGATAAAACAATAAAAATATGGGATGCAAAAAATCATAATTTAATAGCCACATTAAAAGGGCATAAAAACACTATTCGTTCAGTAGCATATTCACCGGACGGGAAAACGATTGTATCGGGTTCAGATGATAGCACAATAAAGATATGGGATATAGCATATATTATAAATAAATATTATAAATTGGATAATTCTGAATATATAAAACAAAACATAAAAAGATTAGAGCAGTTTTTGCAGGTAAAACTTGACGGA
>JALUWO010000142.1 GCA_027019405.1 Candidatus Altimarinota bacterium
ATGTGAATTTTATAGATACTGCTCATATGAATAAAAAAATATTTAAAATCACTTCACAATCTCCTATTTTTTTGAATTCGTTACTACAATATCAATATAATTACAGTGTTAATGAACTTTATTGGATGCAAAATTTTACAGAAGAACCTTTATCTAAACCTTATACATATAGATTAAAAGATTATATCGACAACCCTACTGAATACAGAGGAACTACATTTTTAACTCCAAATTTTAGCAGACCAATTCTTGAAGTTCCACTGGACAGTTCTGACACTGTAAATGTTCTTAATATTAATTTGAATTTACCGTTAAATGAGATTCAAGAATATATAAAATCTATTTATGAATCTTTTCATGAAAACAGTTCACAATGGATTGGAAATCCAGTGTCATATTTTGAAGCTTGTGATACACTAGACTCATCATTATCTTTCGGAGCTTTTTTATTATGTCAAGAAAATAATTTTTATCCCACCTTTAAAATACCACAAATTAATTTAGAAGATTTATATGAAGGCTTTGAATATAAATCTCAAGAATTATCAAATACAAAATCACCTCAGACATTTACATCTATAGATTGGGCAGATTGTTTTTACATATATGATTTTTATCAAAAAAGTTCATTTTCTCAAAAAGAAACAGCACGAATTATTTTGGAAAATCTGAATATCCATCATGGAATGAAAGTTGATATACACAAACAAAATTTAAAAAAAGGAAAAGCTAAAACAACAATACGTCCATATGATTATTGCCAAAAAAATAAGGAAAAGTTTAAACAACAGGATAGAAAAATATATGATTACACTTCAGTTTCTACTATAATTTCCCAATATAAGATGATGGTAGAACTTATAGAAAACCTTAATTATAAACAATTTGTTCGTGGATACTTTAAAAAAAGAGCACCTCTAAAACCGGAACATATAATTCATTAGCAAACTTTTCTCCCTCAAATCTCATGGTTAAAAATAAGTACTGATTTTTGACCACTTCAATTTTCACAATTTACTACAATTTCACCAGATAAGCGCTTATTCTAAACAAAACTTTACAATAAGGATGAACACTATGGTGAAAGACCCGAAACTTAATGAAGATGATTTGCAATTAGCAATGACACTTTCTATGGCTCCAAGTAAATATGATAAATATATTGTATTACTCAAAAATGATTATGGATATACACTGTCTAAATCTGAATTAGCAATTGTTATGGAACAATCGGAACAAACAATAAGCAGAAGAATCAAAGAGTCTACAAATATCCCAAACTACATAAAAAGTGGTGAAGGTGTAAAAGCTTCTTATATTTGGCCTATTGTTGAAGTAGCCGAATTTTTATGTAATACAATCAAGACAGCATAAAACAAAATGCCTAAGCAAGATTATCAATACGATTTATATACAACAATTGTACATAAATCCCGAGTAAAACACAAAATCAGCAACAACGATTATTGTATAGCTAATGCTATTTATCATTTGGCTAATAATCCAGATTCAAAATTTAAAGGATGGTATTACGGGAAGATAGAAACTCTTGCAAAAATGTTTGAATTTTCCCGTGCAACTGCCTATAACAGCGTCCAAAAACTAATAGATAAAAATTTAGTTGAAAAAGACAAGGAAACAGGCTTTTTAAAGACATCAAAATTATGGTGGAGTGATTTTGTAAATAATACCATTATTGACAAGTCTAAAAATTAGACAAATGTATAAAAGTTAATTTAGTGAGTCTAAAAAGAAGATAAAAACATCTAAAAATTAGACACATATAATAATAGCAATACAAATATTTTACAAAGAAGAAGAGGAAGATGAAATGAAAAATCAATACGAAGATTTTGAAGATTTTATTGAATGGCTCAAAAATGATGGGCTAAAGCCAAAAAGTTCAGAGAGGCTTTGGCGTAAAAAAATTTTTGCAAATTTGCAAAATGGTCATAAAAAAAGCTTGGTGAATTATGCAGATTTTTTAACATATAAACAGCTCAATAGTTTACTTGGTAAACGCATTATTTACAAAGACATCAATGCTTTAGTAACTGAAGTAAAACAGGAACAGCAAGATTGTCTTTTATTCATGCAAAATCAACAAATACTGAGAATAAAGCTAAATGACCTAGATAGCTTTATTGATAAAATCATACAAAATAAAGGAAAATAGTTATGCAAAATGACAACCCATACTCAAACAACAGTACCTATCCGGTCAATAATCCGTATCAAAGTTCAAATAACAGTGCAGAGCAACAAATGCAGGCTCAGCGAAGATTAGATGAAGAACGAAAGAAACAACAATATAAATTTCAATGTGAAGAAGCCTTGGATAGTATCACTCATGAGTTTTTAACTGCAAAGCAAAATAAATTAGAAAGCTGGAATCCAAATACAGGTGCAAAAGCAGCTGTCATACGCTATTATAAGCGTTATTGGGACAATCGTTTTATTTCTTTAGCTTTACT
>JALUWO010000143.1 GCA_027019405.1 Candidatus Altimarinota bacterium
ATAGATTTATTTGATATTTCTCGCCTTTCATTTCAAGCCTTTAAATCTTTTTAATTTTGCAAACAATTTCTGTTCCAAAAATTCCCTTTACTTCTACCTTCTTTTATCCCTTTCTCGAACGGGCTTATACTTTTTTATAAAAATTTAAAAAATTTAAAAAAAATGCTATTATTATAAAAAAGTTAAAAGGTTTTAAATGAATTTTTTATATTCTATAATTCTATCTATTCAAGATTTATCAAAAAATGAAATACAAAAAAAATCTATTATAAATGGTAGTATATGGCTTATTTTATGGCTTGTAATAATATTTTTCAGTTGGAGCCATATGACTTCTCTTACACAAAAACTCTTATCATGGATCCCTTTTACATTTATCAGGTATAGTGGCTCTTATTTTATTTTTACACTTTTATGGATTCAGGCTATTTTAATTACTCTTGGAATAATATTCTATATTTTTAACAGATTTATAGAAAGATATCTTGAAAAAACACACTCTCATTATTTCATATTAGTAATAGGAAGTATCATAGTCTTGTTTTATACATTTTTATTTTTTTATTACAAAGATTCATTCTTACTTTATATTGCACATTTTATTAAAATTTTACCTTTCCAGTCTATAGAAGAACTTATTTCTATATTTTTAGCTATACTATTTTATTACATGCTTTTTTCTGTTTCTATTTCTTTAACTCTTCCATTAATTATTAACAACAGTTTAAAAAATATTGCTTATGAAGAATATCCTGAAATTAAAATCCAAAAAATTAAAAAAACTAAAATTTTATATTTTTCTTTAAGAAATTTAGCTTTTTTTATTATTCTTTCTTTTATCTGTTATCCTTTTCTTTTAATCCCTGTAATAAATATAGCTACAATGCTTTTTCTTTGGACTTATGCAATTAAAGATACTTACTATCATACTGTGAAAGATTTATTTAACCTGGATGATTTAAATAAAAAGGAAAAATACCTATTGGCCTTGTTTTCAGCTATATTAAATTTCATACCACTCATAAATATTTATACCCCAGCTTTTGGATTACTTCTATTTTATCATTATATGATTGAAAAGAAAGAAATATGAAAAAAATCATTATTTTATTATTAGGTATTTTTCTATTTGCTGAAAATTATCATAAAAAAGCCAATTATTATTATAATATTGGAGATTTCAAAAAAGCTACTCTTTATTATTCAAAATCATGTAATAAAGGTTATTATAAAGACTGTATAAAAGCTGGTGATATGTATAATTATGCAAAAGGAATAAAGCTTGATTATTATAAAGCATATAATTTTTATCTAAAAGCTTGTAATCACAAAGTTTATAAAGGATGTGAGGATATGGGGATACTTTTTTATAACGGTACAGGTGTAAAAAAGAATTACTATAAAGCTTTATATTTTTTAAAAAAAGCGTGTTTTCATAATGTTTCAACAGCTTGTTATATAGTTGGCAACTATTATGCATATCATACAAAAAAATATAAAAATGCCCTCTTTTTTTATAAAAAGGCATGTGAAGAAGGAAATGTTTTAGGATGTTTTGCAAGAAATAAAAACAATTGGTAAAAGATAATAGTATATATTATTTTCAATAAATAAAATTTCTAATTTTATAAATAAATAATTTTAATCTTAATTTCTTTATTATCATTTAACAAAAAACTGGCTTTCTTAAAGCTTGGAAAATTAAATAAACTAAAATTATGAAAATTTGAAAGTCCTACGCCTTCTTTTGGTAAAAACCAACCTCTATCAAGTTTATGATTATTATTTTCATCATGATATACACTGATTGCATATCTCCCTTTTGGTAAATTTTTAAAAACAACTTTTATTTTTTTATTAATTATAAATACCCGTTTAGTTTTATAAAATTTATCCTGATTTTTATCTGGAATAGTTCCATATTTATTATAAAGAGAAATTTGCGCTGCTCCTTTATTATTTTTAAATCCCGTTACCATTACAGTTAAATCTATAGCTTGTGCTATTGATGATAGATAAAATATGATAAAAACCACAAATAATATTTTCATAAAAAATCCTTTAATATATTGAAGTAAAATTTCTACTTCACAATTTTGTTAAATTTTCGAAATAGGAACTTTAATCTTATTTTTAATTTATAGCTCTAAAGTCCTCATTCTAATATAGAATTTGATCAATATCCAAATATTAACAAAAAAGCATTAAAAATAGTTATTTTTAAGTAAATTTATCAAATAGAAAAAAAATAGATATTAATAAAGCATTATTAATTTAAATTATCAGACACTAAATAATTAAATTAATTGAACTAAACTAATTGCATTGAATTGAATTAAATAAAAAAACCAGATAATAATAATTTAGGATTAAAATATGAGAGAAGAGATAATAAAAATAAGTGGTTCAATCAAGTTCCAGACACTTTTAGAATTAAATAGTTAAAGATTAAGGAAGGAATAATACACA
>JALUWO010000144.1 GCA_027019405.1 Candidatus Altimarinota bacterium
ATTTTTTTAGGCTTTATTCTACTTGAACTACAAAAGGAATTTCTAGAGAAATGATTAATTTAGCAATTTATAAGCTTTATAAATTAAATAAAAAATATAATACTAATTTTAAAATAGTAGATTCTGTTCCATTTTGTGTTACAAAGAATATAGAAATTGCTAGACAAGTAATTGATGGAGAACTCTCAGAGCATCATAATGTAAAGACAATTATTACAACAGATTGATATATTCAAATAATGTCAGCTTTTGATACAAATTTGTGAAGTATTTTTGAAAATGATTTACTTGAGATTTGGCAGTGAGAATATGTTACTAAAATGCTAAATAATTGATTTTTACCAAAATATTGCTTTGATTGTAAATATAAAGAAGAATGTAGATGAGGTTCTAGAATGGATGCAAATATTTATAATTGAAGTTATGATGCCTTAGATCCATTATGTAATTTAGATAATAAAATAATATTATGAAAAAAGTAAATGTTTTAATTATTTGATGATGACCTTCTTGATCAACTGCAGGTATAATGTTAAGAAAATATTGATATGATGTAAGTATAATTGATAAATGATTTTTTCCTAAACATACAGTTTGAGAATCTTTATTACCAATAGTTACATCAGATTATATGAAGGTAATATGATTGGATGAAGAAATAAAAAAACAATGATTTCCTAAAAAATATGGTACAACTTTTGTTTGGTGAAATTCTAGAAAACCATGGAATTTATTTTTTGATAAAGATTTAGAAACTGACAAATTAAAATTTACAACTAATGAAAAAGAAAAAATAATTTCTTGAAATTATACTCATTCTTACCAAGTAAATAGATATATTTTTGATAAACTATTTGTTGATAAAGCTAAAAAAGATTGAGTGTCTTTTAAGGAGGGTATTGCTATAAAAGATTTGATTATTAATGATTGAAAAATAGAGGGAGTTGTATTATATAATTGAGAATCCATATATACAGATTTTATAGTAGATGCTAGTTGACAAGAAGCCATTTTATGAACTAAACTCTGACTTAGAAAATTCAATAAAGAACTTTGATTTTCAGCAATATATTGATATTTCAAGAATTTTAATTTTTTAGATACTTTTTTATCAAAACATACTCAATATATTGTATCAGTTGATAGTTGATGGGTATGGTTTATTTATACATGAAACTGAATAGTAAGTATTTGACTTGTAAGTAGTAAAAAAAATTTAACAAAAAAGGATTTTTTTGATACTATGAAAAATACTAAAGAACTTAGTTTTATTTTTGATAAAAATACAGTACAAACAAATCATTTATGAGAAATAAGTAATGATTTTTATAAATCAAGAAATCGGTCTTATTTTAATGATAAAATATATTGAGAAAATTATTTAATGATTTGAGATGCAGCAGGTTTTGTTGATCCTGTATTATCCTGATGAGTTTCTATTGCTTTAATGTCTTGAATTATATCAGCACCATATATTGATAAGTTTTTAAAATATAAAGATATATCTGTGTTTAAAAAGTATCAGGATATTATTTTCTATGATATAAATAATTATTATGAATTGGCTAAATATTGGTATTGAAATAATAATAATATGAATTCTTGGTTTTGGAAGGCAAATAAAATATTATGATTAGATATTAGTAATAAGTTTAACAAAAGGGCTTTTACTTTTTTAGCATCTTGAGCTTATTATACAAGAGAACATTTGAATGATTCAAATGAATTAAGAATTAGAGATTATACATATGACTCTGAAGATATAGATGAAATACAACACCTAGTATCAGATGAAAGTATTATTTATATAAAAATAAGAGAAGTTTTAAATAATATAAATAGTGATTTATCAGAAGATCAGTTCAAAAAGAATATTTATTATCTTTTTAAAAATTTGAATTACTTTTTAGGCAAGATTTCTACTTTTGATAGAGAAATGTGAAGAGCTTTAAGAGAAGTATTTTTATTAAATAAAATTAATTTTTTAAAGTTTTTCTTTGATGAAAAGAATTTTCTATTAATAAAAGACAGTATAAAAAACTTAAAAATAAATAAAAATTTTATATTATCACTTTTTTCATATATTATATATATTTTATGAAAGTGTGAAGGTAATAACACTGAAGGATATAAAATCAATATGTATCTTAGAGAATGTTTATTATTGCCTAAGAGCTTTCAAATATTTAATAAAGTAGTAGTATGATTTGGGAAGTTGAGTAGCCAAAAGATATCAAATATTTTTATTGAGTGAGGTAATATAGTTAAGATTAATTGAGAAAGTTATAAGATAAGTGACTTTACTATACTATATGATAGTTATTTAGAATAATGGATTTAAGAATAGTAAATACTTGTAGTAATGATTGTGCTTATTGTTTAGAACAATCATTAAGAGAAAAAGAAAAGTTTTTAGAAAAAACTTCTATTTTTGATTTACTAAAAAAAGAAAAAAGTAAAGAAGTTTTAAATTTTTATTGATGAAATCCATTATTACACCCTGATTTATTAGAAATTATAAAATTTGCTAGAAATATATGATTTCAAAATATTTGATTATTAACAAATAGTTATTGATTAAGTAATTATAATTTATGAGATTTTAAAAAATATTGATTAAATAGTTTTTGAATTTATTTTAATAGTTTTGATGAAAAAAAACATAATTTAATTGTTTGAAAAAAATGAATAAAGTTAGAAGAATTATTGAAAAATATAAAATTATTACAGCAAAATAAATTTTTTGTAAAAATAATTATTCATATAAATAAACAAAATATTGATATTATTTATAAAGATATATTAATTTTAAATAAAAAATATTGAATATATAATTTTGAATTTATAAATTATTTTCCATTTGATAGACCTTATAATAAATTTAAAAATATTTTAAAATATAATACTTTAGAAGATAGAAATTTTATAGACAATTTATTTAAAATAATAAATAAGTTGCAAATAAGTGTTAATTTTGTAAAATTTAGTAAAGATTTTTTTTGAAAATATAAGGAGTTTTATAATTTAAAAAAGTGAGTTTTAGAACAAATTTGAGAAGAAGATTTAGAAATATTGAATTGAAAAAATATTCCTTTTTGTAGAAAAGAAAATAGGTGTAGAATTTGTTTTTTAAAAGATAAATGTAAGTGGTATGGATATAAATAATTCTTGAGATCAATTATTAGTAAGGGTATGAAAAGCATGTAATTTTAAATGTAATTTTTGTAATGTATCAGATAATGAAAGGAATGTAAAATTAAAAGAAAGTATATATGATATAGTAAGAAATTTTCATTATAAATTAAAATATTCTAATTTAAATGCTTGAGAGATAACAATTACAATTTCATGATGAGAACCAAGTATTTTTCAAAAAGAAACTATTTTTGCATTAAAGTATATAAAAAAATTTTTTGATAAAAAGAATATAATACCTAATTTTGAAATTCAAACTAATGCATCAAATATTGATTTAGAATTTGCTTTAAAATTAAAGAAATATTGAATAAATCTTGCTTTAGTGTCATTTCATATCTTAGATAAAGATATATTTGAAGAAGTAATATGAGTTAATTATGATAATTTTTATAAAATTATAGATTGAATAAAAAATTTACATAAGGCTTGAATTATTATTGATACTAATACAATATTAAGTAATGAAAATAAGAATAATTTTTTTGAAACTATTAAATATTTAGAAAATAATTTTAATTTTATTAGTACTTTTAATATTTGAATGATTCAGCCTCATTGAGAAGCAGTTAAAATATTAAATAAAGTTTTTCCTAAATATGAAGAAACAATAGAAATATATAATAAATCTATTTTTTATCTAAAATCTAAATGAAGAAAATTAGTTTCTCATTTTGTTTGACCTCCACCATGTTATATCTGACATATAAAAGAATCATTAGAAGTATCTGAAAATACATTATTTAGGAAAAATTTTAATTTTTCAAATAAATATTTAATTAATAATATTAATGATAATAATAAGATACAAACAGAAGATTGTAATAAGTGTTTATATAATAATGTTTGTAGTTGACTCTGGAAAGAATATGTTTGATTACAAAAATTAAAACCAATTATTTATAAAAAGGATTTTAATTTTAATTTAAAAAATGAAAAAAATACTTTTTGGTATAAATTAGAAAGAAAAGATGAAAAATTAAAAAAAATTTATGATGAAAATATTAGGCAAATTATAATAAAGAGTTCTTTATGAAATAAAGAAATAATTTATAATTTATTAAAACAATCTACAAAAATATGATTTTATAAAATAACATTATTAGTAGATGATGATTTTATTTTAGAAGAAGATATATTTTTAACTTGAATTTCAAATATACAAATTAATTTAGATAAAATAAATGATAAATTTATTAATAAGTTAATTTCTTTTTCAAATAAATTTAAGCCACAATTTAGAATAGATGTTGATATTTTTTATAAAACTAAAGATAAAAAGTTTGAATTAATTAATAATCAGTTTTGAAATAATAATTTTATAAATTTTTTTAATATAAATGAATATAAAACAAAAAATATATCTTTTAGATAAATTATTACCAAATAAGGAAAATATTTTATTAGATTATGTTTCATTTAATAATAAAAATATTGTTTCTATTAATAATATATATTGAAAGTGGAAAAAGTATTTAGAAAATAATAATGACATTAAGATTAAATTTTATTTACATATTCCATTTTGTTCAAGAATTTGTAAATATTGTATGTATAATACAATAGAAATAAAAAATAATAATAATGATATAGATAATTATGTAGATGATTTGATATATTATTTAGAAAAATTTAAATATTTATTTAGTAAAGTTAAATTTAAATGAATATATATATGATGATGAACTCCAAGTCTTTTATCAGAGAAACAAATGGAAAAATTATTTTGATACATTTATTCTAATTTTAATTTTGATTCAAATTATTATAAAACAATTGAACTAAATCCATCTACAACTAATTTTCAAAAATTAAATATTTTAAAAAAATATTGATTTGATAGAATTAGTTTGTGAGTACAATCTTTTAATAAAAAAACATTAGATATAGAAAATAGGACTTATATTTCTAGTAAAAGAATTAAAGAATTAGTTTTATATGCAAAAGTAATATGATTTGAAGATATTAATTTAGATATTATAGTAGGTTTAAATAATGAATGAAGAGCTGAAATATTTAATAATATTAATAAATTATATGAAATAGAACCATATACAATAACAGTTTATACTATACTAAAGGATATGGAAAGAAGTATATTTTATAAAAAAGATAAAAATTCTTTTTATAAAGAAATAAATAAATTATATCAAGAAATTATTGAAAAAACTAATATTACAAAAAAATATGATAAAAATGATTGGAGTAACATACTATGATTTTCATTAGATTATAAAAATAAGCCTAAATTAAAAATTTTATATGATGCACATAGTGAAGATACATATTCTTTATTTTGAGTTGGTTATAAGGCATATTGAAATATATGGTGAATCTGAAGTTATGAGATGAAAAATTTTAAAAAAGAGAATTATTTTCATTTTTTTGAAGCAACTACTAAAGAATTAGAAATATATAGGTATATATTACAATCTTTTCAATTTAGAATATACAAGAAAGATTTTTTTAATAAGTTTTGATATGATTTTGAAAAAAGATTTCTAGATGTATTTAAATTTTTAGAAGAAATAAAAATTATTGTTAATAATGAAGAATATATTGAGTATATAGGGGATGAAAAATATATTTGATATTATGGTTTACTATTTTTAGACATAAAGAATTTACTTAGATTTATAAAATATAGATTTTATGAAAAAAAATAAAATAATTTTAGGAGTTAATTCTTTTTTTTGATGACCTCATCATGATAATTGAGCTTTTTTATTTTATTGAGATAAGTATGTATGAATTAATTCTGAAAGACTAGATAGAGTTAAATATTCTTCTTGATATAAAATAAAAAAATCAGAAAATGAAAATAGATTTATATATGGGTTTGATAAAGCTAAATCTTGTATAGACTATTGTTTAAATACTTTTTGATTAAAATATACTGATGTAGACTTAGTAGTATATTTAGAGTGATTAAAAGAATATGTAGATTCTATATTTCCAAAAACAACAGAAAAAATTTGAGTATATGATCATCATTTTATTCATGCTTGTAGTACATTTTATTCTTCTTGATATAAATATTCAGCTATATTAATTATGGATGGACAATGAAAAAGAATTGAAAATTGATTAGATAAAATGGTTTTACAAAGTATTTATAAATGAAATTGAAATACTATAAAACTTATGAAAGAAACTACTTGGAATTGAAATAGAAAAATTTGAATAGGTACCTTGTATGAAATGGTCACTAGATTATTAGATTTAAGTTCAGAATGAACAACAATGTGACTCTCTAGTTATTGAAAAAATAATAATATTTTATGAAAAAAATTATTAAAAAAATATAATTGACATTATTTTTTAAATGATGAATTTATTGAATGAATTGAATGATCTAGGTTAAAATTTTTAAATAAAGAATTATTTTTAGAAAAGTTATGATTAAAAAGTAGCAAATTAGAATTGAATAATATAATATCTTGATTATCTGCAGATTTAGCTTTACAATTACAATATGAAGTTGAAGAGGCAATTATTGATTTAGCAAATGAAGCACATAATTTAACTAAAAGTAAAATTTTATGTATTGCTTGATGAGTATGATTAAATAGTGTTGTAAATTCTAAAATTGTTGAAAAAACAAAATTTGAAAAAGTTTTTGTATTACCTTCTGCTGATGATTCTTGATTAGCCTTATGATGTGCTTTATATTGAAGAAAAAAAATATATTGAGATAAAGATAATTTTTTCTTAAAAAATTATTATTTTTGAAGAGAATATAATTCTTTATATATTAAAAATATAATTAATAATTATAAAGAATATTTTTCTAAAATTGAAATATGTGAAAATGATTTAGAAAAAAAAGTTGCTAATTTGATTGAACAATGAAATATTATTTGATGGTTTCAGTGATGAAGTGAAACATGACCTAGAGCTTTATGAAATAGAAGTATTTTAGCAAAACCAGATGATATAAAAATAAGAGATAAAGTAAATAATATAAAGAAGAGAGAATTATGGAGACCATTAACTCCTTCTGTAATTGAATGATTTACTAAAAAATATTTTGATTTAAGTGAACCAGAAAGTGAGTATAAATATATGCTAAAGGTTGTAAATGTAATTCCAGAAAAGAAAGAATTAATAAAATGAGTTGTACATATTGATAATACTGCCAGAATTCAGGTAGTTTTTAAAGATGATAATAAAAAATATTTTGATTTAATAGATGAATATAGAAATAAAACAGGAATTTCAATGCTTTTAAATACTTCATTTAATTCTGCTTGAGAACCTATAGTTGAGACACCAGAAGATGCTATAAAAATGTTTTTATCTACAGAATTAGATTATTTAGTTTTATGAAATTATATTTTATCAAAAAATAAAATATATGAAAAATTTATATTTAAAAAAGCAATAGAATTAACTAATATTTTATATAAATATTGGAAAAAAGAAATAGAAGAATATACTAGAGATGTTTTATTAAGATAAAAATATTTAATTATGAATAATAGAGTTTTAATATTTTGATTATGATTTCAATGATTAAAATATGTAAAATATTTTTTACATAAGAATTTTATTATTGATTGAGTAACTAAAAGTTGATTAAATAAAAATAATATAAATTGATTATATAATATTTATAAATCATCTAATATAATAAAAAAAGAAATAGGCTTTTTTAACAATTATAGCAATATAGTTATTGCTATAAAACCATATAAAGAACAAGATAGTATAATAAAATTTTTATTACATTTAGATATAAAAAATAAAATAATAATAGAGAAACCTATTTCATATGATATAGATTTACTTAATATATTAAAAACCAAAGATAATTATTATTATTATATTGATGAGTTAATTTTAAGTAGATTTTATGAAAAAATTTTTAACTTTGAAAGTAGTATTTATATATATTCTATTAATGATATAGAAATTAAGGAACATGCTTTATGATGATTTTTATTGTTTAAAAATTTAAATGTATTTTTAAATAAAATAAAATTAAAAAATATTCAAGATATAAAAGAAGATGAATTGTTTTATATTATTAAACAATGAAAATATTATTTAAGTAATTATAGATGAAAAGTAAAAATAAATAATAAAGAAGTATTAAAAATATTTTTTAATACTTCTTTAGATTATATTTTTAATTTGAATAGAAAAAAAAATATATTATTAAAATTTAATTTTATATTAATTAGATGTTTATATAATTAACTGAAATTTAAATTTATAAAATATTATAATGAAAATATTAATCTTTTGATGTTGAGATCAAGCTTGAAAATATATACATATATTTAAAGACTATAAGTTAGATATAGTTACAGAGAAAAATAAATGTAAACATTATAAAAATAATTATTTTTATAATAATTTTATTAAAAAAAAAATAGATTTTGATAAATATAAATATATAATAATTTCAGTTTTTCCAATAGAAAATCAGACTAAAATTATTAAATTTTTAATTAATAAAAATATAAGTACAAAAATTATAATTGGAAAACCAGTAACTTATGACTTAAAATTATTAAAAAATTTAATATTAAAAGATAATATAGTTTTTAATATAGAAGAATTAGAATTTAGTAAAATTTTTCTAAATATAAAAATAGATAGAGTAGATATATATTCAAATAATAGAGATTTTACAATTGATCATAGTATAGGTTTTATTCTTTTGAATAAGACTTTTAATAAAAGCTTATGAAAAATTACTTTTTATTATAAAAAAAGTAAAGAAAAAGAATTAAATTATAAATTAATTATTAATAATAATATTATTATTATTAATAATAAGTGAATACTTTATCTAAATGGTAAAGAGTTTAATAATATATCATTATATAGTAATATAAAATTTTTAGTTAAATTTTTTAATACAAAATCAAATTTATTATTTAAATATAATTATTTTTTATTTAAAAAAGACTTATTGAATAATAAATTTGATTCAAATATAATTTTATCAAAAATTAATAAAATATAATTATTATTTTTATAAAAATGAAATATAAAAGATTAGAATTATATGTTTGATGGACATGTAATCAAAAATGTACTTATTGTAAAGAGTTTGCTAATATGGAAAAATCATGGAGTAAGAAAGTTACTAAATATGATATATTAAAAAAATTAATAAAATATAAAAAGCAATGATATAATCATGTAACATATTTATGATGAGAACCATTTATACAACCTGTATTTTTAGATGCATTAATATTAGCTAAGAAATTATGATATACTATTTTAGTTACAACTAATTGTACTACTTTGCATATAGAAAAAGAAGCTAAAAAATATTTATCATTTATTGATGAATTAATTTTATCAGTAGAGGCAATAGATAAAGAGTTACAGCAGAAAATTTCAAGAACAAAAGTATTTGTATATTGGGATAAAGTATTTGAAAATATAAAAAAATATTGGAATTGAAATTATCTTAAAGTAAATATTGTTATAACAAAAGATAATTTATCAAAACTTTTTAATATAGTTAAATATATTAAAAAAAAGGGAGTAAATAATATTGCAATTACTTATCCTGATTTAGATGATGAATATTATTGAAAAAAGCATTTATTAGAAAGGGTAGCTCCAACATATTCAGAATCAATTTTAGAAGTAATTAAAATTAATGATTTTTGTGTTAAGAATAATATTAATTTAAAAATAGTTGATTTTCCTTTTTGTATTTTTCCTAAGAACAATCTTAAAGAATATATAAATAAAACAGATGATTATGATTATGAATATAGAGTAAAAATAGATCATAATAATAAAAAATTAGATAGATCTAAATTAAATGATAATAGATATACTCCTAGAGAAAGATTAAAGTGAAAAAAATGTAAATCATGTAAGTATAATGATTTATGTTGGTGATATTCTAGATATTATAATATTTTATATTGACTTTCAGAGATAAAAACTATTTTGTAACTATTTTATAATGTATAATAAAAAATCAAATGCTGAATATATTTATATTAATGAAATTATAAGGATAAATTACAAATGTAATTGGTCTTGTAAATTTTGTAATGTATTAAAAACAAATAATTATTGAGATAAAGATATTTCACATAAAGAAGTTATTTATAAAATCTTATCACTTACTAAAAAATATTCAAAAGAACAACTTAAAAATTTAATTTTATCTTTTTCTGGAGGAGAACCAACTTTAAATAAAAATTTATTGACTTATATAAAATTAGCTAAAAAACTTTGAGTTTGAACTGTTGAGATACAAACTAATTGAACTATATTATTTAAAGAAAAAGATTACATTAATAAACTTATAAATGTATGACTTGATGAAATTTTCTTAGCTGAACATTCTGGAGATGATATTATTAATAAAAAATTATGATGTTATTTTAATATAGATGATTTTAAAAAATGGGTAGAATATATAAAAATTAATAAATTAGAAAAAAAAATATCTATATATTTAAATATAGTTATTACTAAAATAAATTTATTTTCAGTTTATGATTATATAAATATATTACTTGATATAGGTTTTATTAATATAATTCCTAGTAGAAATCATGATAATTGAAAAATTACACATAAAATTTCTTTTTGATTAGTTCAACCTAATTGATATGCTGATATTAATAAAA
Organism: Candidatus Altimarinota bacterium; assembly: GCA_027019405.1. Taxonomy (GTDB): domain Bacteria; phylum Patescibacteriota; class Gracilibacteria; order BD1-5; family UBA6164; genus JALUWO01. The sequence continues at coordinate 10,815 of JALUWO010000144.1, forward strand.
AAGAAGTATTATTAAAATTTACAGATAAAGAATTAAATGAAATAAAGAAAATAATAAAATTGTGTGAAGAAAATTGCATTTTACCTGATTTTCATTTTACTAGTCCACCTTTATGTATTTTAGATTATCCAGAATATAATTTAGAATATTCTAGATTAAAAAAATTAAGAAATGATGAAAAAATGTGAACCATAAATAAATGAAATTTAGAAAGTTACAAGTGGTTATGGAAGGAAAAACAGAAATTTAATGAATGTAAAAAGTGTAGATATAATGACTATTGTTTATGATTTTATAATAATTGGGTAAAATTTGTAGGAGAAAATTATGTAAAAAATAAAATAAATAATTTCTTAGAAAAAAATAATGATTAAAAATTTATATAAATTTTTAGAAAAAATATTACAAATTAATTTTAAAACTTGTAGTTTTAAATATATATATTTATATAATGAAAATTATATAAGTATTATTAGTAAACAAAATTTTATTTTTTTTTGAATAAGCTTAAAAGCTAATAAATTGAAAATAAATAGATATTCCTGAGAAGAGTTTTTAGAATGAAAAAAATTATTAGTTTTAATAAAAAAATATGAAAGTTATTTTATTAAGTTTTTAAAACAATTAAATAAGGAATCTAATAATATTTGAGATGAAAGTGATTTTATAAATATTTTTGATAAAGAAGAATTGAATTCTAATAAAATAAAAGAAATTTTAAAATTTACTTTTTTAGATGATTATACTTTTAGAAGAAGGGGGGAATTAGATTTTAATTTTTTAGAAAAATCAGAGTTATTTATTTATCATAGTGATTTTGAATGTTCTAGATGTAGTTGACCAGTTGAAAGTTTTACTAATTTTCCAGATTTTAGAAATCAAATTTTTGATAAAAATTATTTTCAAAAAGAAGATAAAAATAAAAAATTTACAAATTTTGTAACAAATATTACAGATTATGAATCTATTTCTATATGAGGAAATAAAAAAATAAATGAAATATTATCAAATAAAAAATTAATTAAAGAACATGAATTAATTTCAATAAATAAGACTTGTATTTCAGTTATCATGTGAGATGATATAAAATCTGTTTTGAAATATAATAATATTCCTTTAGAAAAAACTATATATACAGATCAAAATATTGATAGTTGATATAAAATAGTAATAAATTTTTTAAAAAATATAAATTTAAATAAAAATATACCAAAAACAAAAGAAATAGTTTTTTTCTGATTAAATAAAAGTAAAAATACTTTTGAATTAATAAAATTTTTAAAAGATAATTTTAATATAAAAGTTTGAAATGTTTTGCTTCCTAATATAGAAAAAAAAGATTTAGAAAATATTTTAAAATATAAGTTTGGGATATTTTTTAGTTGAAAAGAAATAAAAGCTCAAGAAATTTTTAAATTATATCCTATAAATCATTTTGAAATAAAAGTTCCATATAGTTTGGAAGATAATTATTTATTGTATAAAAATATTTTAGAAAAATATTGAAAAAAGAATGAAATAAAAAAGTTAGATAAAATTTTTATTAATTTAAAAGAAAATAATAAAGAATTATTTAATAAAGATAGAAATTATTGAGTCTGATTTATTATTTTTGATTTTCATATAAAAAAATTTTTAGAAGATAAATTTAGATGAGTTGATATTTTACAAATGCTTAATGATATGAATTTTAAAATTAATTTTTTTGTTTATAATTTAAGAAATAATCTAAAAAATTTAGGGGAGTTTAAGAATAAATATAAAAATATAAATATAATATTTTCAGATAGCTCAGAGGATTTAGATAATTTTATAGAAAATAAAAATATAAATTTGTATTATTCTGAAATAAATAATGATAAAAGAATTTTAAATAAAAATAAGCAGCTTTTTTCTATTTGAGATTTAGAATATGGAGTAGATTGATTTTTTAGGACTCTTAAAAAGTTAATAAAAAAATGTAAAAAGGTTGATTATATAAATAATATTTTAAAATAGTTATGGATAAAGGTTTAGAAAAAAAATATAAAGATTATTTTGCTAGTCCATATTTAGTATGAGTTTTTATGTGAGTCAATGCTATAAAAGATATAGCATTATTTGTTGATGGACCTGATTGTAATTTTTTTAGAGTTGATATGATTTATAAAACTCATGATTTATTTTCTATATTGAAAGATTCAAGTATAAATACTAGATTATATTTTTCATGAGTTATGCCAAATAAAATGGTTTTATGATATGAAGATAAGATAAAAAGAAAAATATGATTTATAGAAAAAAATAATAAATTTCAATTAGGAGTTATTACAAATATGCCAGTAACAAGTTTATTAGGGATACAATATGATTGAATAATAATAGATTTTAATAAAAAGTATTTAATAGTTCCTAGTTATACAGATAAATTTTGGATAGATTGATATAGTTTATTTTTAAGGGAAATAGCTAAAAAAATAGATTTAGAAAATAAAAAGCAAAAAACTCAAAAATCAATTTCAATAATTTGATATTTGTTTGATAGGAATGAATGAGATAATTTTTGAAATATAGAGGAATTAAAAAGATTAATGGAGTTAATTTGAGTAGAAATTAATTCTATTTGGTTAAATTGATGAAATTTTGATGAATTAAAAAAAGTGGAAGAATCAGAATTATTAGTAGTTTTACCATATTGAAAATATGCTTGAAAAGTACTGAAAAAAAGGTTACAAGTAGATATTTTAGAATTAGAAGTTCCATTTTGATTAAGAAATACTATTGATTTTATAAAGAGAATTTGAGAAAAATTAAATATTAATTTAGATTTTGTTGAAGAAATTATAGAAAAAGAGGTCAAAAAAATAAAAAATAAAACTGATTTATTAAATGAAAAAATATTTTTAGATAAAAATTTTATTTATGCTTGAGATCCAAATTTAGAATCTTGAATAAAAGATTTTGCAGATTTTTTATGAATGAATTTAATAAAAAGTTTTAGTTATAATTGAGATAAAATTTTTTATGATGAAATAGATAAAGAAAAAATTGATTTTATTATCTGAAATTCAGAATTTAATTTAGAAAATAAAAAGAAAATAGAGTTTTCTTTTCCTTGTTATAATGCTCATTTTTTAACTAATAGAGCTTTTATTTGATTTAAATGAGTATTAAATTTTATTGAGAGATTATATAATGAATTAATAAAAACAAAAGATGCAAAATAATTTATATATTTGATTTAACTCTATAGTTGCTAATCATAACTGGAGTTTGTCATTATTTTATAAATGACAAAATTTTGCTATTGAGTTGGAAAGATTGACTAGAATAAAGGAATTTCCACAATGAAAATTAGCTAGAATATTACCAGAACTTCAAAGAGAAATGTTTAATTGAAAAATAGATAATAATACTAAGAATAAAGATTTTGTATTGTGATTTAGAAATTATTTAGATGATTTAATTAATGATGTTTTAAAAAGACAAAATATTGATTTTGAGAAATTAGATAATATTTATACTATAAATTTTCCTTTTGATATTTCAGTTAGATGATATGAAAATAAGGTAACTTCATATAAAAAAAATAATCATCATACTTTTCATGCTTATAGTACATATTTTCCATCACAATTTAATGAGTCAGTTATTTTATGTATGGATCATGATTGATATGATGAAGATTTATGATGAATTAACTCTATGCATTCAATATGGTATGCAAAATGAAATGAAGTAAAATTTTTGTATGCTGATGAGTTTTCTCCTAAAAAAGCACAAGCTTGAATTTGAGCTGTTTATGAAAATCATTCTAGAATTTGTTGAATATGAGAGGGAACATTAATGTGATTATCTTGATATTGAAATAATAAATTAAAAAGCATAAAAATATTTGATTATACCACTAGATGAGTTTTATTATCAAAAGAATTTTTATCTAAGAATAGTTATAATTGATTAGATAATTTTAGGGAAGATATTATTAATTGATTTAGGAAAGTATATAATATAGATTGAAAATGAGAAGTTAAAAATATAGAAAAAAGTATATATTCTGATATTGCAGATAAAGTTCAATCAGAAATAGAAGAGGCAGTTTTATTTTTAGCTAGAAAAGCATATAAATTAACTTGATGTAAAAATATTTGTATAGCTTGATGAGTTTGATTAAATATTATAGCAAATAATAGGATTTTAAGGGAGACAGAATTTGAAAATATTTTTGTTCAGCCAGCATGTAATGATGCAGGATTATCTTTATGATGATTATATTATTTATACCATAATATTTTATGAAATAAAAAAAGAACTAGATTGGTTTCACCTTGATTGTGATTTAAATATTCTAATGAAGATATAAAAAAAGAATTAAATAAATTTGATGATAAAATACAATATGAAAAATTATGAAATAATTTTTATGAAAAAGTAGCTAAAATATTATCAGAAAATAAGATAATTTGATGGTTTGAGTGAAAAAGTGAATTTTGACCTAGAGCCTTATGATTTAGAAGTATTTTGGCTTCCCCAATTTCAAAAGAGATGAAAAATAAAGTGAATAATATAAAATGAAGAGAGCAATATAGGCCTTTAGCTCCAATTATGTTAGAAGATGATTTTAAAAATTATTTAAAAACTAATTATGCTAGTCCTTACATGACTTTAGTTGCAGAAGTATATGAAAATAAGAAAAATAAAATTCCAGCTGTAGTACATATAGATTGAACAGCTAGATATCAAACAGTAAATGAAAAACAAAATTTTAAAGTTTATAATTTATTAAAAGAGTTTAAAAAAATAACTTGAGAATCAGTTTTAATAAATACTTCATTTAATCAGCATGATGAACCAATAATTGAAAAACCAGAAGATGCAATAAAAATGTTTTTAGCTACAGATATAGATTATTTAGTAATTTGAAATTATTTAGTATCAAAAGAAAAAAAATATTTAGAATATAGATTTGATAAAAGATATTATGAGAAATTATTTGATAATAAGATAGAGCAAGTAAAAAATAATAATATTAGATGAGAAACAATTTTAAAATTATTATGAATAAAAAACTTATGATTTAATTATAATTATGATATTTGAGATAAATGAATAAAATTAAATAATAATGATTTAAAAATAATTATAGAAATAGTAAAATCTTGATTTGAATATTATTATAAAGTAGATAATATTTGAATTAGAATTATAGAAAAATGAATAAATAAAAAATTATTAGAAATAATAAAAATATTTTTAAAAAAGAATAGTAAAATTATTTATGATTTAATAAAATGAATTTAATGAAAAAAATAGTAATATATTGAAAATGAGGTATATGAAAATCTACTACAGCTACTCATTTAGCTGTATCTTTTGCAAAAAAATGATTAAAAGTTTTACAAGTAGGATGTGATCCAAAACATGATTCTTGTAAGAGAATTTTAAATTGAGTAAAAGATATTCCTACAGTTATAGAAATGTCTAAAAATAGAGATATATTTGATTTTACAAAAGATATGATAGTTCATAAATGAAGGTTTTGAATTGATTGTATAGAAGCTTGATGACCAATTGCTTGACTTTGATGTGCAGGAAGATGAATTTCACTTATGTTTGAAATTTTTGAAGAAATAGAGTTGCTTGATGAATCAAATTATGATGTAGTTATATTTGATGTATTAGGAGATGTAGTTTGTTGAGGTTTTGCTTCACCTTTAAAAATGTGATTTGCTGATCAGGTATATATTGTTATGTCAGAAGAAATAATGAGTATGTATGCAGCTAATAACATTTCTAAAGCAATTGTTAATTATAGTAGAAATTGAATTTGATTATCTTGAATTATTTTAAATCTTAGAAGTAATGAGAGTGATAAAAAAGTAGTAGAGGAATTTTCTAAAAAACTATGAACTGAAATAGTATGAATAGTTCCTAGATCTGAATGAATTTTACAAGCAGAAAAGAAAAATATGACACTTTTTGAGTTTAATGAAAATCATAAAGATTTAGAGGTTTATAAAAAATTATCAGATTTTATTTTAAAAAATGAAGAAAAAATTATTCCAATTACTTTTGAAGATAGGGAGTTTGATGATTTTATTTATGATAAGTTTTATTAGTAATGTTAGAAAATAATATTTTTTATTCAAAACAATTTTTTGATTTTTATTGTAAAAAAAATGAATCATTTTTTAATTATATTAATAGGTTAGAGGAATCTAAGTCAATTTTAAATTCTAGCTATACAAGTTTAAAAAGATATAAAATAATAAATGATTTTTTAATTGATATGAAATTATTAAAACCAGATTTAAAATTATTAGATTTTTGATGTTATATTTGATTATATATTAGATATTTACATTATATATGAGTTAAAAATTCTTATTGAATAGATTATTCAAAGAAATCTATTCAATTTTGAAAAAAAATATGAATAAAAAATCTATATATTTGAGATATTACTAAAATTTGAAATTTATTCAATAATTATTCTATTGATTTTATTTCATGTTTACATGTTTTTGAATATAGTTATATAATCAAAAATTGAAATTCTTTTATTTATAATACTTTAAATGAATGATATAAATTATTAAAAAAATGATGATATTTATTTTTTAGTATATGAGAATGATATAAAAAGTTTGATAAAAATTTAAATAAATATATTTATATAAAATGAAAAATAAATTTAGATAAAAAAAGAATTATTAAATTATGATTTAGAAATATTAATGATATTTGAAGAGGATATTATGTATTAGAAAAATAATATGGTGAATTTTTATAAATTATTTATAGATGAAGTTTAACATAATCTTACATATTACAACATCTTGTAATTATAATTGTTCTTATTGTGATGTTATAAAAGATAAAAAGCAAATATCTTCTAAAAGTTTAGAAGATATTTTGGAGTTTATAAAAAATAACAAAGATTATATTGATAGATTTAAATTTTTTGGTTGAGAACCACTTTTGGCTTGGAATAATATTATAAATATAATAGATAATTCTAAGAAATTTATTTGAAATAATTTTGAAATAGTTACAAATACCAGTTTATTAAATGATGAAATTTGAGAATATTTTGAAAAATTTTTTAAAATAATTTTTTTTAGTATAGATTCAGAAAATAACTTTGATTATGAAAAAGTAGAAGAATTTATTAAAAAATATAATTTACAAAATAAAATTTATTTTAATTTAATTATTTCACCAAATAAAGAAAAAAATGCTTTAGAACAATTTTATAAACTATATAATTTATGATTTAGGTGATTTAATATTTTGCCAGTTTATATAACAAAAATTTGGACAGAAGAAAATTTAAAAGTTTTATCTAAAATAATGAAAGAAATTTTAGATTTGAGTTTAATTGATAAGACTTTAAAATTATATTGATTTCAAGAAAATTTGTGAGAAGAATTGAAATTAGCTAATAATACTATTTTTGTAGATATAGACTCTAAAATTTATTATTCAGATATAGTTTCTACTTTTACTTGAAAAAAAGTAAAACAAGATTTATTTTTAGGAAATTTAAAAGAATTTAATTTAGAAAAATTAGGAAATTATAATTTTAAAAAAGAAAAAGGTTTTATTAGTAAATTGGAAGAAAATATATATAATAAAGTTAAATGACAAAGACAGTTACAAAAAGTAATGAATTATTTTTCTGAGTATTTAAATAAGAAAAATGCCAAATAAACAAAACTTAATATCAAAAGAAAAAACTCAAAAACAAAATAGAATTTGGGTTAGAATAGCTTCAGCTTGTAATAACAAGTGTATTTTTTGTTTGGATAGTGAAGCTCAAAATTGAACTTTTCCAGAAGATGATAAAATAAAAAAAGAGATAAAAGATTGATATAAACTATGATATGATAATAGAATTATTATTTCTGGAGGAGAAGCTTCAATTAATCCTAAATTTTCTGAATATATAAAATATGCAAAGGAAATTTGATATAATAGAATTCAAACTGTCACAAATTGAAATATGTTTGCTGATCTAGATTTTTGTAAAAAAGTTTTTAAAGCTGGACTTGAAGAAGTAACTTTTTCTTTTCATGGACATAATTCAAAATTACATGATTATTTGGTAGCTACTCCTTGAGCTTTTAAAAAATCTTTAAAATGATTAATTTTTATAAAAAAATATTATCCAGAAATTATTATAAATATTGATATTGTAGTAAATAAAATAAATGTAATATACCTTCCAGATATAGTAAAATTTTTTATGAAGTTGGGAGTTTATGAGTTTGATATACTTCAAATTATTCCTTTTTGAAGATGATTTTTAGAATATAAACAACAACTTTTTTATAATATTTTAGATTATAATGAAGAATTAAAACAAACTTGGAAATTATCAAGAGTTCCTTGAATGTATATGTGGACTAATAGATTTCCAGCTGAATCATTTGAATGATATGAAGATTTAATTCAAGATCCTAGAAAAATAAAATCAGAAGTAATGTGAGAAGGAATTTGAATGTTTTCTAAATTTATAGAAAGTAAATGAAAAATAAAACCAGAATGTTACTGAGAAGCTTGTGAATATTGTTTTATTAATCAGTATTGTCATAATTTTATAAAAAATTCTCCCCCTTCAAAGGGGGAGTTAGAGGGGGGGATATTTATTTTAAATTGAGAAGAATTTCCAAGTCAAATTTATGAAAAATTCTGAGAAAATAAAGAGGATTTTATAAAATTTTTAAAAGAAAAAAAACAAGAGTGATATAAATTAATAAATGTTCCAAAATGTTTAGGTTGAGAATGAGTTTATCAAACTTATAATGATTTAAATCCAGAGTATAAAATAGAAGATTATACAAAAAAATATATTTTAAATTTATATAGAAAAAAATCTTTAAGATGTAAGAATTGTAAATATAATAAAAAGTGTGATGGAATTTGAATTAATTTTATTAGAAGTTATTGATTTAGCATTTTAGAACCTATTTCCAAAATTCATGAATAATGCTTAAATATCATTCACAAGGTGTCCAACATCAAGGACATTTTTTTTGTTTGATTAGTTTTTGAATATTAATATATTTATTATTTTTAATATCATTAATTATATTATTTTTACTTATATTTCATAAATTTTTATTCCATATAATACATGGTTTTATTTCTCAATTCCAATCTATAAAAAGAGAACTTTTTGTAGCATAACAATTATAATTTTTATTTATGTATCACTTTAAAAATTTCTTCTTTAAATATCATTTTGTATTTTTTAATAAATTTTTACTTAGTTTTAAAAAGTCTATTTTTATATTAGTTATTCAATAATATTCAGAATTTTGAACTATGGAAATAATAGTATTTTTTTGTTTTACTTTTTCTTTTAGAATATAAAAATTTTTTTCATTTAATAAAAATTCTTGATTTACTTCTAAGTTGGAAAATTTTTTTTGTAATTCTAATAGTTTATTGTAAGTAGTTATAGCATTTTGATAACTTATATTATTTCATCTTAATTTATTATGTAGATTTTTTCATCAATCAATACTAATATTTACAATTATAATTTTATTATTAAATTTTTTTAAAATATTTTCTATAGTAGTAATAATTTTATTTGTTAAAAATCAGTTTGTTGTAATTGAAAATATATTTAAATTTTTACAATTTTTTAAAGAATATGATATTTTTTCTTCTATATTTTTTAATAAAAAAGTTTCTCATCAAGTAAAACTTAATATTCTTATTTTTTTTCAATAATTTTTTATAAAATTTTTTAATTTTTCAAAACTTAAAATAGATAAATTTTTATTTTTCCAAATATTACAATATTTACAAGCTAAATTACAATTATTATTTAGTTTTATAGTAATTTTATAAGGAAAATTTTTTATGTTAAAGAGTAATTTTATGTTAAATAAAATTATAAAAAATAAGAATTGTAATTTATTTTTTATATTATATAATTCTCTTAACATTTTATCATCAATTTTCATAAAAATGTTTTTAAATAAAAAATTTATTTGAATATTTATATTAAATATTTCTTTAGTTGCTATTATTAATATAATAGCTTATTTTTATAGTTATCAAGTTAATTTAGAATATTTTTTATATTTTTTAGCTTTTTTTGTAATTATTTGATTTTTTTTAATTTTATTTGAATTAATATTTTATATTTTAAAGCAATTTTATAAAAAAGATTATTTTTTTATTTGATTTTTTCTTTTATTAATACTATTTTTTATAGTAAAATTTAAATTTTATTGAGAATATTTTTATTTTAGATATGAGAATTATTTACATTTTAAAGATTATTTTTTTAGTAATTTTAATATTATATTAAATAATTTATTGTTAGATTTTAGAAATTTTAATTGAGTAGTTTTAATTAATTATTTTAAAGATTATTTACCAAAAGAGTGATATACTCAATATTATATTTATAATTTTTTCCAATTTATTTCTGGTTTTTATTTATATAGGCTTTTTTCTTTATTTTCAAAAGATAAGATTTTAATAATTTTATTAACTTTTTTATATTTTTGAATAGAAATGTTTTTTATAGTTTCATATTCAATAACTTATGTAAATATAATATTATCTTCATTTATTATATTTTTATTTTATTTATTTAATCTAGAAAAAAATAAAAATTTGATTTCATATATTTTTTATTTTATTTCATATTTATTTTTAATAGTTTGAAGACCTGATTTTTTCTTCTTAGCTTTGATGATAGAATTTTTAAATGCTTATTTTAAAAATAAAAATATTATTTCTTTAAAACAAAATATATTATTTTATATAATGCTTATACCATATTATTTTATAATAAATAATTATTTACTTTTCCACATACATTCAGATGAGTGATTATTATGAAAAACTTATGATACTAATAATTTTTGGTATATAGTTTTTGATAAAATATTTTGAGAAGATATGCAAGTAAAACTAGTTAAAAATTTATGAATTATTTTTAATGATTATTTATTTATATTTTATTTTATATTAGTTGTTTTGTGATTATTTTTTGTGTTTTATAAAAAAATAAAAGAAATAAAATTTAATTATTTATTTTTATTAATTTATATTATATTTTTCTTTTTTGTCGTAATATTCATTCATAATGAGGGATTTATAAATAGTTTTTTTAAATATTTTTCTTTAATATATTTAATTGTTTTTATTTTATTTTGAATATTTATTATTTATTTATTTAAGAATATAAAAAACAATGATTATAAAATTTTATGATATATCATATTATGAGTATTTATAGTTTTTAATTATAATATTAGTTTATGAAATTATAATAAGTTATATAATTATTCTTATTCTTGAAAAAATAAATGAAAATTATTTAAAAAATTTGCTAATGAAAAAATTAATATTTCTATTTATGATAGAATATATGATTTGTTATGGTGGGAAAATACATTATATAAAACTAATTTTTTAAATAAGAATTTAAATAATTGATGTGAAAATATTTTAATTTGAGATTTTGAAAATGAATATACTTATTTATATTCAGAATATAATTTAATAGCTTGATTTCAATATAATAATAATTTTTTAAAATATAGATGTATTAATTTAATAAAAGTTTCAGAATGAGATTATGTATGATTTATAAATGAAGATAATAATTTTTTAGAAAAACTAAATAAAAATTTTAAAGTAGAAAAAGTTTATGATAAGTTTATTGAAAAAGATAAGTGGTTAAATTTATATATTCTAAAAAATAAAAATGCAAGATAATATTACAATTATTATTCCAATATTAAATGAAGAAGAAAATATAGGATTATTGATTGATGAAATTTTTAAAGAATATTGAAATATAAATATTTTAATTATTGATGATTTTTCAAATGATAATTGAGTAAAAATAGTAAGAGATAAAATAAATGAATATTGAAATAATTTAAAGATTTATGTTAAAGATAATAAAAAATATAAGTGATTAACAAGTTCAATTATTTTAGGTATAGAAAATATAAAAACAGATTATTTTATTGTTATGGATTGAGATTTTCAACATCCAATAGAAAATATTAAGAATTTTATTGAATTTTTTAAACAGTGAAAAAATTTAGTTATTTGAGAGAGAAAAAAATAGTTTTTGATGAGAAAAAATATAGAGTATTAATTTCTAAATTATGAAACTTTTTAATAAATTTAAAAATAAGAAAGAATTGATTTAAACTAAGAGATCCATTAACTTGATTTTTTTGATGAGAAAAACAATTTTTCATTAAAATTATTGATAATAATAAAAATATTTTTATATGAACTTGATATAAATTTTTATTTGAATTTTTAAAGATTATTAAAAAAGATAAAATAAAATTATGAAAATTTTATTTTAATTTTGATAAAAGAAAATTTTGAAAATCTAAAATTAATAGTAATATTCATATAGATTTTATTAAATGATTATTTAAAAAGTAAATGGCAAATATATGATATATCCAAGTAAATAGATATTGTAATAATCAGTGTCATTTTTGTAGTAATCCAAGTAATTGAAAGAATATAACTTATGAAAGATGAATAGAATTACTTGATGATTTTAAGAAGAAAAATTATGCTTGAGTAATTTTTACAGGATGAGAACCAACTTTATCTCCAGATTTACCTAAATGGATTGAGTATTCTAAAAAATTATGATTATGAAATAGAATTATTTCAAATTGAATGAAATGTTCAGATTATGAATATACTAAAAAATTGGCTGATTCTTGACTCGAATTAGTACATTTTTCAGTTTATTCTTGTTATGAAAAAGTTCATGATTTTTTAACAGATACTCCTTGAAGTTGGAAAAAATTAATGATGAGTATTACAAATGCTTTAAAATGTTGAGTAAGAGTTCAAATTAATACAGTTATAAATCATTATAATGAAAAACATCTTGATAAAACAGTTAAATTTTTAGTTAAAACTTTTCCTCCTATACATCATTTTATTTGGAATAACCTAGATCCAGAAATGATGAGAAAAACTAATATTGCTAAGTCTACTTTACCTGATTATGATGCTTTTAAACCTTCTTTAAATAGAGCCATGGAATTTTTAGAATCTAGTTGAAGGAGCTTCAGGGCTGAGAAGGTGCCTCTTTGTTATATTAGATGATTTGAATGGTGTAGTACTGAAACAAGAAAGATAGTTAAGGATGAAGAAAGGATAATTCATTTTCTTGATTTTAGAGAAAAAATACATGAAACTGATTTTGAACATGAAAAATTGGAAGAATGTAAAAAATGTGATTTAAATTGAATTTGTTCTTGAATTTATGAACATAAGAAATTTTATAATTATGTGAAAGTTTATCCTCAAAAAATAACTAGGCAAGAAAAAGAAAATATAATTACAAAAATAAAGTCTGAATTTTAATTCAGATTTTATTTTTGTATAAAGTTTTTGAAAATTTCAATTCAAACATTAATTATATTTTTAAAAATTTTATCTTGAAAGAAAAAAGTTAATAAAAATCAGCTTATAATATAAGGAGCAAAAGAAAAAGTATTAAGTATTTTTATTGTTTGATTTTTTTGAAAATTAGGAGTATATTTTAAATGATATTTATTTGTTATAAAATAACATTTTTTAATAATTTTTATAGTTTCAGAGTTTATAGGATTATCAATATTTTGAAAATATTTACTTGGAGAAGGATATAATAAATATTTTTTTCTTTGTTTTTTTATATTTTTTGAATCATTTTCTTGAATATATCATAAAACTAATTGCTCTCAAAACATCTTTATCAAATACTCCTTATCCACAACATCACCATTCTTTAAATCATTAATATCAATATACTTATACTCAGCAATTCAAAAAGTTATTTTATAAGCTCACTTTAATATTTTAAATATTATATATAAAGCTAAATATAAAGTAAAAATTTTAAATAAATATGATTTTATTTCATAAGGATTTTTATAATATTCATAACTAATAAAACTAATTAAAAATATAGCTAAAATAACAAGTAAAATATTTCAAATTAAATTTAAATTTAGTTTAAATTTTTCTGAAATATATTTTTTTACTTTATTAATTAAAATTCTAAATAAATATAATCATAAAATAAAAATTCAAATAAATAAAAAAACTAAATAAATATTATATTTTTCTAGAAAATTTTCTACTAATTCAAACCTATTTATAACTCCTTTCTCTCCTTGGAGAAAAGGTTGTGATAGGGGGATTATATTATTTAATAAATATAATCTAGTTAATCTAATACTTACAAATATTATTAAAAAAATAAGTAACCATTTAAAAATTATTTTATATGTATTTCATCATTTATTTTGTTTGTAAACTTTCCATTTTTCATTTAAATCATTTTTGATATTTCACCATAAGCTTTGTCTATAAGTTTTATTAAAAGTAATTTTATATAAATAAAAATAAATAAAATATAAAAATAAATAAGCTAAAGTTATTAAAGCAATATTTCAAATTAAAGGAATTATTCAAATGTAAGGAATAAATAAACTTAAAACAAGTAAATATTTAGCATCTCAAGCAGCCCAAATTCAAAAATAATATAATATAAAACTAACTAAAAAAGTTATAATTATTAGAGGGAAAAATAATAAATAATTAATTCCCCCCTCCAAAGGGGGGGTAGGAGGGTCAAAAAATATATAAATATAATAAAAAGGAATTAATAACAACAAATAAACTAAATATTTATTAGGAATTTTTTTATATTTTAAATCTGAAACTATTATTTTATAATTAAAGTATAAAAATGGTATTGCTAAAATGTATAAGATATATTGCATATTTCTTTTAAATTAAGTAATTTTTTATAAATTATAATAAAATTTTTAAAAAAATATAGTTTAAAAAATATTTTATTTTTTCCTTTTAAATAGCCATATTTAAATCTATCTATTTAAAAAATAGCTAAAATAAGCCAAAAAAATTTGCAATAGTATTTAAGTTGGCTATACTAAAGCTGTTATCTTATTTATTAATAACATTGTTACTATGAAAAAACAAGATTTTATTAAAGCAGTAGCTACTGCTGCAGGTTTAAGTCAAGATGCTGTTTCTAGAGTATTATCTTCAATGATTGATACTGTTACTGATGAATTAAAAGCATGAAATGAAGTTAATATTACTGGTTTTGGTGCATTTAAAGTTTCTCATAGAGCTGCTAGAAATGGTGTAAATCCAAGAACTAAAGAATCAATTAAAATTCCTGCTATGAATTCTCCTGTATTTAGAGCTGGTAAAACTTTAAAAGAAGCTGTTAGATAGTTTGTTTTATAAAAAACTCAACATTTATTGTTGAGTTTTTTTGATTTTATAAAAATAATATGTTATTATGTATAAAATATAATAATATTATAAAAAATATGCAAGAAATTTTTATAAAAATTACTGATGTTTTTTCTCCAGAATTGAGAGAAAAATTAGAAAACTTATGTACTGAAAATAAGTTAGAAGTTATGTTTAGTTATATTTCTGATTATAGAAGTACTTGATTACTTAGAAATTATATTTCTGAGCTTTGTTCTATGTGTAATTTAGATAAAACTTGGATTAGTAGAATTACTTTAATTACAGATGAATTAAATAATAATGCAATAGAATATTGAAGTAAACAATGAGAATATAATAAAATGATATTTAAATTAAAAAAATCTTGAGATTATATTGATTTAGAAATTGATGTTGAGGATACTTGAAATTGAATTAATCCTAAAACTTCAAAAGATATGTTAAAATTAAAAGAACAAAAAGAGAAAAAAGGTTTTGATTGATATATGTGAATTAGGTGAAGATGATTATTTTTAATAATTGATAAAATTGCTGATTCACTTGAATTTGAAGATATTAAAGATTGAGGGTTAAGAGTAATAGTAAAGAAAAGAATAAAAAAATAATAGATTTTTATAAAAATCTATTATTTTTTTATTGAGTAAATTCTTTTTAAATTATTAAAACATTCATATTTTTTTTCTATATCACAATAATATAATTTATATTGAACTCTTAAATCAATATATACAATATCATTTTTGTTTATATTATGATATTGTTTATTAAATATCAGTAATTTTTTAATCTGGCTATCTATTCATTTTATATCTTGATTTATATCAAAAATAATTCTAGTTTTGTTTTTTAAGATAATATGAACTTCTCTTTGTATAGGATAAAAATCTATTGCTATAATTTTACTAGTAAGTAGATTTTTTTTAAGTTTATTTTCTATATAAACTATTTTATTTAATTTTTCTTTTTTAACTATCTGTTTATAGTCTATAAAATTACCTATTTTATTATTATTTATATTAATAGTTAATAGTTTATTATTTAATTTATTTATAGGAACTACACTTCAGTTTGTTAATAATAAATAATTTTTCTTATTAATAATAGTATTATATATCTCTTTATATGATCAAATTTTTATTTTTATTGTATGTGGATATAATTTACTTATATTTATATAATTTATATTATTTTGATAATTTTTAAGTTTATCTTTTAATTTATTTTTATCTATATTAAAAATATTTTTTCATTTAATATTTCATATTGATAAATAAGCTATGTTTATACTACTTCTAGGATCTTCTCTTAATATTTCTATTTTATTTATTTTAAAAAAAGAAGAATTATAAAATAATATTATTCATATAATAGTAATAATTAGTATTATTATATTATTTTTTTTATTATTTATATTTTTATTTTTAAAATTTAGTTTAAATTGATATGTTTGTCTATTTTTAGATTTATTTAATTTTTTTTCTTTTATTTTACCTAGTTTTTTATGTAATTTATATTTTTTTTGTATATAGTTTACTACTTTATTAAACATTAATTATTATTTATAATCTAAATTTTTAATTGTTTCACTAATTTCTCAAGCTATTTTTCAGCTTTCATCATATCTAAATCTTATTCTTGGATTTTTTCTTAAACTAAGGCTTTTATTTAATTTTCTTTGTATGTCATGAGCATATGTTGCTAAAGTTTTTGTTAAATTTTCATTATTTTTAAAACTACTTACATATATATCAAGATATGATATATCACTACTTATTTTTATTCAAGTTATATTTATTAATCAAAATTCATCTTCAATATTTTGTATATGTTCAAATAAAAAGTTTGATACAAGTTGAAGAGAAGTTGATTCAAGTTTTTTAAGTCTATCTTTATTCATTTTTGTTTTATATTATATAATTATATTTATATATTATTTACTAATTTAGTTTTGACAAGTAAAAAAAAATTAATATACTTTTGCTACAAAATTATATTAAATAACCTTTTAATAGGAGATAGAAAATTATGATATATGCTATAAAAAATGAAAATGAATCTAATGAAAAATTAGTTTTAAGATATAAAAAATTATTTTTTCAATCAAGAATTACAAATAAACTTAGAAAAGAAAGATATGCTGTAGGAAAACCAACTAAAAAGAAAAGAAGAGAAGCAGCAATTATTAGGGAAGCATACAGAGATTTAAATCAAAAAGTATATTTTTAATTTAAAAAAATAGTATAGTAAAAAAGGCCTAAAGAGCCTTTTTTTATTTTGTAAAAATTTATAAATTATTATATAATAATAAAAATTATTATTTTAATAAAAATTATGTCTAAGAAAAATAAAATAAAGAGCTTTAAGAGAGCAACAAAGATTTTACTTTTTACAAATTGACTTGTTTTGATTGCAGCAGCAATGTTAGCTCCAATTTATGCTATTTTTGTAGATAAAATATGATGAGATTTAATGGATGCAAGTTTGGCTTGATGAATTTTTGCTTTAGCAGCATGAATAACAAGTTTTATATCTTGAAAATTTACAGATAGATTAAAAAAGAAAACTCATATTGTTGTTTTTTGATATTTTTTAATGTGATTGGGATTTTTTTTATATACAATTGTTGATAATGTAATATTTTTATTTTGTGTTCAAGCATTAATATGATTTTGAGAAGCTATCTACTCTCCATCTTTTGATGCTTTATATTGAAATAATATAAATAAGAAACAAAAATGATTAGAATGGTGAGCATGGGAATCAATGAATTATTTTACTATTGCTTTATGATCTTTTATTTGATGAATAATGGTAACTTATTTATGATTTAATTCAATATTTATTTTTATGTGATTTTTATGTATTTGAAGTGGTTCATATTTATATATAATATCAAAAAAATCTAAGTGTAGTATAAAACAAAAATAAAAAGGTTAAAAAGCCTTTTTTTATTTTGTAAAAAATATATAATAAATTTAAGTATAATTAAAATAAATTTTATGTTTAAAAAAATAGTAGGTTTAGGTTTTAGTTCTAAAGGGAAAAATGCTAAAGATGTTGAAAAATATATTGAATCTTTAGTTTATTCTGGAGCTTGAGAATTTTTTGTATGATATAATCCTAATTATTGGTCAGAAAAATTTGGTTTTGAGGTAAGTCCAAACTGAAGATTTGCTGAACATGAACAAGTAACTGATTTTGAGACTTTGAAAAAAATTGTAGAGGAGTCTCATAGACATAATATTGAAATTTTTGCTAATTTAAATGCATGGTATTATACATATGAAACTATTCCATATATAGAAAGAATGGTAAATGAATTTATTGAAATTTGAGTTGATTGAATAATTTGTTGAAATATAGAAATTTTGGAATATTTAAAAAGTATTGATTATAAATGAAAAATTAATATTTCTACAATAATGGCAGTTTATAATAAGCAAGCAATTAAATTTTTTATAGAAAATTATAATATAAATAAATTTATACTAAGTAGGGAAGTTACTTTAAAAGAGATAGAAGAACTTACTAAAGAGTTTCCTGAAATGAAATTTGAAGTATTTTGAGAATGAGATTTTTGTAGATATAATAATTGACTTTGTTTTGCTGAACATAAATATTGAGATAAAGATATTTGTACTGTAGTTGTAAATGATTTAATTATTAAAAAAAGATTTAAACCAGATTTTAAAGATATTATCTTAGATGATAATTTATCTAATCAGGAAAAAATAGAAAAATTAAATGATAAATATATTTCTGATTTTGATAAAATTAATGAAATCTTATGAAAAATAGAATTATGATTTCTAACTAACAAGGATTTAGTTAATGATTTATTAAAAATAATAATAAAAAATAAAGATAATCCAGATTTATATTTTGATGCATTATTAACTTTAGATAATAAGCATAATAAAAATATTTTAGTGTACTTAAGAGCTATAAAAATTTTATTAAAAAATACTAATTTAGAGAAAATTACTAAAGATATATTATTAGATTTAGAGCAAGAATTAAATAGTTCTTTTAAGACTTATATTGAATATAATAAGAAGAAAATAGAGGATATTTGATGAGAGCCAAAACTGAAAGCTTTACAGCTAGCTAGTTTTTATTCTAGAAGTGATAATTTAAATTTATATTCATACTTATTTTTTGATAAAATAAAAAATATAAATACAGTAAAATTTCCAACAAGATGAAGAAATTATTCTGAAAAAATAAAAATTATAGATGAAGTATTAAAAAAATGAAAAATAGATAAAGATTTACTTGATAGATCTATTAGTTTAGATAGAGCACATTATGATTTAACTTATTTATTTTGAGATAAGTTATGGTTTAGAAAAATGTTATTAAATAACAAAAAATAGATATTTTTAAATATCTATTTTTTGTTATCTTACAATTATTTTATTATCATTTACTTCAAAATTTAATTTGTATATTCAACTATCAGTTAATATATCAATATCTGAATCATGATTTACATAAAAATCTTGTATTTTTCAATTTGAAGCTTCTATTTGTCATAAATAAGTTAAAGCTTTTGTATCTTGAAATCTTCTAGTATTTGGTTTAAATACCCATATTTTATTATTTAATAATATATATACATAATTTAAATCTTTTCTAGTTTTTATTTTTATATTTCAGTTATTTTCTTTTTTATAATTATCTGGAAGTTTATTTATAACAATTTTTTCTAATCTATAAGGAGTAGAGAAAAATTTTACTATACTTAAATCATTTTTTAAAATATATATTCATCAATCAATTGCTATATCTAGTATTTTTCAAATACTTTTTGTATCTTCTTTTTTTAGATAAGGAATTGCTTCACTAAAAACTTTTCACATTTTTTTATGTTTAAAAATCTGATTTTTAGTTTGAGGAATTAAATATATATTTTGAGCATAACTAAGTATTGTATCTGATTTTTCCCATAATTTTTGTCATTTTACATCTTTATATGAAAAATATCAGTTTTTTGAAAATTCAACTACTTTTCATTGTTTTGTTATTAATATTATACTATTATCAAGAGCACTAGCATCAATAAATGAATCATCTTTTAATTGAGTAAAAATATGTTTTTTAGGAGTTTTTCAAGGGATTATAGGTCATATAACAGAATTTTTTGTTATAAGATATGTAATTAAATTTATTTTTACTATTTTTACAGGATTTTTTTGAGTTAATTTATATATAAGATTTGAATTATTTATATCATAAGTTTCTATTCAATTAAATTGTTTTTTTATGATATTTATATCATTTGATAAATTATTTACATCATTTAAAAATAATTTTTTTTCTTTTAATTGTGATACAATTTTTTCAGCTTTTTTTATATTTAAATTAAATATATCAGAATTTGAAGAATTATTACTTGCTATTCTTACATATTCCATAGCTTTTGTTAGATTTTCTTTGTTTTGTTCTATAGTTTTTGTAGATATTGTAGTTGAAAAAATTCAGTTTATAATTAAATATAATGCAAATATTGAAAGACTAATTATAATTAAATAAAATCAGTTTTGAATTATTTTTGATTGTTTTGAAAGTTTTTCTTTAACTATCAAATAATATGCAATTATTTTTTTAGTTAATGAATTATCTAGTAGTTGTAATAAAAAAGTTGAAAATTTTTCTTTGAATTTTGATTTATTCTCAATTCAATCAAGTAGAAAATAATATTTAAAACTTAATAATCAAATATTTTCTTCTAAGTTTTCTTCACTTAAGATGAGGTTTATATTATTATTTATTTGTTCAGCTTTTTTTCATATTACACTATCTGAAAAATCACTATATGATAGATAATTTAATAATCTTTGTGTAGAAAAAATTATAGTATCAAGATTATCTAATTTTCATTCTGAAATAAATAAAAATTCTTTTTTTTGTTCATCTTTTTCAGTTATTTCAATAACTTCATTTGTTGTTTTTATAAGGTATGCACTAGTAGTTCATATATTTGAAAAATAAAGTTTATTTTTATCTAATATTCAGATAATTATAGAAATATGCTCTTCTTTATTATCTTGTCTTATAGTTTTTAGTATAGAATTTATGTTTTCAAGTAATAATGCAAAATCTTTATATGTATTTTCTTTTGTTATATTATCAATTGAAAAATCAATTATTTTACTTGTTATTAGTTCTGTAATATTAGGATTATTAGAATCAGCAACAATAAATAAATCTAGATTTTTATCTAAATTTATATTTTTTTGAATAATATCATTTTTTCAATTTTCTTTTGTGATAATTTTTGTATTTAAATCAATCATTTTTTCTTTTTTATTAATTCTATTTAGTTAAAATTATATATAAAAATATTAAAAAACAAACTTAAAATTATATAATTAATATTGATAAAAAAAAATATTATTATACAATAAAATGAACTTAATATTAATAACTTTATTATAAATGTTAATTATAAATTGATGAAAAGATTTATCTTGAAAAGTAACAATTTGAGGTAGTAAAAATGCAGCTTTACCTATTATTGCAGCTTCATTATTAATAAAATGAAAAACAACTTTAAAAAATGTTCCAAATATACAAGATGTTATTACTTATTTAGATATTTTAAAAGGTATTTGAGTAAAATATGAATTTAGTAATAATATATTGAAGCTAGATTCTAGTAAATTAAAACATACAAATTTTGATTTAGAAAAAATAAAAAAAATAAGAGTTAGTGTATTACTTTTAGCTCCATTATTATCAAGATTAGGTTCTGTGTCTATTCCTACTCCAGGATGATGTAATTTGTGAGCTAGGTCTATTTTTTGACATTTAAAATGATTAGAAAATATTTGATATGATTATGAATTAAAAGATGATTTAGTTTATTTAAGTGGAGTGGCAAAGTCAGGAGATTTAGTGATTGATGCATGATTTTGAGTAACTCCTACTGAAAATTTAATTGTAGCAAATGTATTAAGAGAAGGTAAAACAACAATTAAATTATCAGCAATAGAACCTCATATATTAAACTTAATAGATTTTTTAAGAGAGGCTGGAGCTTCAATATCAATTAGATATGATCATACAATTATTATAAATTGAGTAAAGGAATTAAAAACTGATATTGAATTTAAAGTTATATCAGATTATATACAGTCTTGAACTTATATAATAATTGCAGCACTTACATCTAAACAATATTTAGATATTCAAAATGCAAGGATAGATGATTTATATGCCTTTTTAGAAAAATTAAGAGAAGCAGGTGTTAAATTTGAAGATTTATGAAATGATATATTGAGAGTTTATAAAGCAAATGATTTAAAAGCTACAAATATTCAAACAAATATTTTTCCATGATTTCCAACTGACTTACAATCTCCATTTGCTGTATTACAAACTCAAGCTGAATGAACAAGTAAAATACATGAGATTCTTTTTGAATGAAGATTAAATTGGTTAGTTGAATTAGAAACTATGTGATTAAATATGTCTATTTTGAATCCTCATGAAGCTTTAATTCATTGAAAATGTAATTTTAAAAGTTGAAAGCTTGTTACAAGTTGGGATTTAAGAGCAGGAGCCTCTATGATTATTGCTGCATTAATAACTCCTTGAATTACAAAAATAGAAAAGGTAGAATATATTTATAGATGATATGAAGATATAGTTGAAAATTTATTATCTCTGTGAGCTTTAGTTGAAGAAGTTGAGAATTTAAACTAAATTAAAATTTTGGTTTATGGTATATATTATTTTTTAAAAGAAAAATTATGAAATTTTATTGAATTGTATTTCTTGTATTTTGAACTTTGATTATTGTTTTTCCTGATTTGATATGAATATTAGTAGGTAGTTTTTTGATATTTATATGATTTAATATGTTATTTTTAGGTAGTATAATGTGAACAAATAAAAATAATTTTTTTAATAAAAATCAATGATATACTCAGTGGTGAAAGTATAAAATTTTTAAATAGTCTATTATAATAGACTATTTTTTGTTTTATTTATAAAATTATGATAATATTTTTATAAATAATTAATTTATTTATGAATAATATTTTATACATTGTTTTACTAATTTTTATTAGTTTAATTCCTGTTGTTATTTGGGCTTTTTCTTTTAGTTATATTAATTGAGAAAAATTAAATAGAAAAAGATTTTTTATAGGAATTTTTTGAGGTGCTATTGCTGTAGTACCAATTTTGTATATGGATAAAATAATTAATTATATAAAAATTGCTTATTTAAATATATTTTTTTATATAAAATGAGTTGATAGTATTGTTAGTTTTTTAAAATTTTGTTTTTCTTTAGAGTTCTTTTTATTTTTAATTGCTTGAATTTCAATATTAGTTACTTTTATTTTTATAAAATCTAAAATTAATTTTTTATCATATTTAAAAAATATTTTTGTTTTTTTTATTTTTATATTTTTTATAGGGATTTTTGCATATATATTAAATTTACTTAGCTTAAAAATAGATTTTTTAAATTTTTGAGTAAAACAAACAATTGAATTTAATTCAATTGTTTTTAATAGTTTTAAATTAATAGTTTTATATTATTTATTAGTTGCTTTTATAGAAGAAGCATCAAAGCATTTCAATTTTCTATCTTCAAGCTTATTTGAAATAGATAGTATATCAACCTGAGTTTTATATTCTATTTTTATAGCTTTATGATTTTCTATGCTTGAAAATATATTATATTTTTATAATTATATTTTGTTTAATTGATTTCATACTTGATTTATAAAATTATATTTTTATAGGTCTATTTTTGCAATAATAACTCATATTTTTGCAAGTAGTATTTTAGCTTATTTTTTTACAAAAGCTTACTTATTATATAAAAATAAAGTTTTTAGTTTAGAGTATATAAAAATATTTTTGATATGAATATTTTTTGCTATATTGGTTCATCTTATTTTTGATTTATCCTTAACTATGTGATTTAATTTAATAATAATTATATATTTATTAGCTTGATACTTTTATGTGACCTCTATTTTTTATAAAGAATAAAAAAATATTTTTACCTTATAGGGTAAAAATATTTTATTTTTGTTATTTTCCAATTTTGATCATCTTTTTTTAGTAGATTTAAAACTCAATTAAAATGTAATAGTCAATATGTTATAAATATTTTTTTATATTTTGAGTTTTCTATATTTTTTACTATATTTTTATTTCTTTGAGTTAGTATAACATCAAATAAAGTTTTATTTGTAAAATTTTTCATAATTGTGTTTTGAATTATTTGATTTTTTAGTATTACATTTAACATTGCTTTATTAAAAAATCTAATAACTTCTAATTGTTTAGGATTTAGTTTTGATAAGGCATCTATTATTTGAGAATTTATATCAATTATATTTTTAGGTAGTTGTTTTTTTATTTCATTTTTATCTAATTTATCTATTTTTTTATTATATAATTTTATTATTTCATCTATAGTTAAATCTACATTGAAATCTTTATTGTTAACAAGTCATAAAAAAATAGAATTATCTTGATTTACTACTCAATATAATTTTGAAAAATTTTTATATAGATTTTTATCAAATTTTATTCAAATTGCTTTGTTAAATTTTTTTGAGTTTTGTTTTGTTCATGGTTTTACTCATTCAAAAAAATAAACATATCATTCTTTTTTGTATTTAATTATTTCATTTTTTATTTGATTATAGAAGTTTTGTGTTCAAATATGACTCATTGCTTGAAAAACTACAACTTTTTTTCAATTTGTAATTGTAAATTGTGGCATTTTTGCTGGAGATATAATATTTTGATAATATCAAAATACTCATAAAAGTATTATTATAATCAAAAAACTAAGAGATATTTTTTTTATAAATAATATTAGATAATCTTTATAATTTAAATAATTTTCATCTTTTTTTATTTTTTTATAAATTATATAAAAAATAAAAAATATACTTCAATATATAATTATTTCAACTATAAAGCTTATAGTTGAAATAAATCATCATATATAATTTATCAATCATAATAATATTCAAATAGAACTATAATATATTTTATCTTTTAAAGGCATTTATATTTTATTAATAAATAATTTTGTAATTTATTATAAAATAATTAAAATAACTAAAAAGTAAATTATTTAAACTAATTTTTATAAATTATGAAATTAATATTAAAGGTTATAACAATTTTTGTTTTAATGTTTTGAGCTACTCAAATATCAAATGCTGATATATGGTCTGATATAATAGATTGATCTAAACCTAAAATAAATGTTGATTGTGCAAATTCTGATTGTAGTATAACAAAATGAACAGATTTAGTAAAAAATAGTATAAATGATATAGAAAAAGATAAAACATTTTCAGAGTATGTTCAGGATATTGTCTTTTATATATTAACATTTGTTAGTTTAATTGCATTGTTATATATTATATATGCTTGATTTACTGTTTTAACATCTGCTTGAGATGATGAAAAAGCAAAAAATGCAAAGAAAATTATTTTATCAGTTATTATTTGAATTGTATTAATTTGGTTAGCATATCCTATAACACTTTTTATTATGAAGATGTTAAATGCTACTACAAATTAATAAATAAAAATATTTTTCAAAAAAGTCTAGTGTTTTTGCTAGATTTTTTTTATTATATTAGTTTTTTTATAAAAAATATGATAATATATTACATATTATTATATAAAAAATTTATATGACATTAGAAAAAGAGATTTATAAAAGTCCAAAAAGTAAAAGTTTTACTTTTTCTTTAGTGTTTTTATTGTTAGTAGTTTTTTTAACAATTGGATTATATTGATATAACTACTATTTATCTTGAGAAAATTCAAAATTAGAATCTCAATATAAAGAAAAACAAAAATTGCTAGCAGAGAAAAAACAACAAAAACAATTAAAAATTTATAGCTTATATACAATTAATAAATGAGCAATTGATAGATTAGATAAATATTCTCAAATAAGAAAATATATAAATCATTTAGAACAGATTTCAAATAAATATTGAGTTATATTTAAATGATTTTCAATAACAAATTGAACTATTATAACAAATTGATATACAGTTTCAGATGATAATGGTATTGATTTTCAAAAAACTGTAAATTTTTTAAAAAATTATAAAAAAGATAAAAGAGCTTTATTTAATATTGTTCCAATAAAGGCAGTAAATACTTTTGATAGTAATCAAAAATTTAATCTTACTTTTAAAATAAAATAATTATTAAAATATAAAATATGAAATCATTAAAAAATAATAAAATAAAAAATTTAATAATATTATTAGTTACTATTTTTATACTTTTATTTTTTACTAAACAAGCATTTTATAATATGAATCAATTGCTTGATGAAAATAAAAAAGATACTGATAATTTATCAAGTATTGTAAATCAACTTAATGAATTACAAACTTTAGAGCAAGATTTAAAGAAATGAGATAAAGCAGATAAAATAAAATATTTTAGTTCATCAATAAATAGAGCAGATTTAATTGAATATTTTCATAATTATGCAGAAGATATTAGTGATTGAGGAAATGAATTATTTATACATAGTATAAATTTTAGTAAACCAATAAAATGAGAATTATGATTTATGGAACAAAATATAAATTTAAATGTTACAGTATCAAATAAAGATGTTTTAAAGGCTTTATTAACTCAACTGACAAGTAATAATGCTAAATATAAATTTTTTATTACAAATTTTTCTTTTCCTAATGATAATAGAGTTTGAGCTTATACTGTAGATATACCATTAAAGTTATTATATAAATAATATATATGTTAAATAAAAAAGAAAATAATATAGATGATAATAAAGAGATTTTATTGTTTAAAAAAATATCTGATTTAGATAAATATAATTTTTATGAATATTTATCTGTTATGCTTGATTCTTGAGTATGAGTAATAGAAGCATTAGAATCAGTACAAGATAAAATAGAAAATATTTATTTTAAACAAAGAATAAATCAGCTTTTAGTTTTTATAAATTCTTGAGATCCTTTAAGCAAGGCTATGAAAAAAGATCCTGATACTTTTTGAGTACATGAAGTATCAATAATTGAAGCTTGAGAAACTACTTGAACATTAGATAAGGCATTAGCAGATTTGGCTTCAAATATAAAAAATATTTATGAATTAAAAAAGAAAATAAAATCATCTCTAACTTATCCTGCAATTATATTTTTATTTTTATTTGTTGCAGTAGCTATTATTTTAATGTATGTAATACCAAATTTACAACCTTTATTTTCAGGGTTTTGAGTTGAATTACCTTTTGCTACTAAAGCTTTGATAGCAACATCAAATTTTTTTGTTAATAATTTTTTATTAATAATATTTTTTATATTATCAATATTTATATGATTATTAATTTATAAAAATACTGATAGTTGAAAAGAAAATATTGATAATTTTATATTAAATACACCACTTATAGGTGATGTTTATAAAAATTATATATTATCAAATATATCTTTAACAATGTGAAATTTAGTGTGAGCATGAGTTCCTACTATAAAAATGTTGAAATTAGTTTGAAAGTCTAGTTGAAGTTATGTATATAATGAATTATTTTTATTGATTGCTAAAAAAGTAGAATTGTGAGAAAAAATAGTTGATTCAATATCTGAAGTTGATATTGATAAATTTTATTTTCCTACAAGTTTTGTTCAACTCATGTCTGTTTGAGAAAGAACAGCAAATTTAGAAGTTATTAGTTTTAAAATACATAACCAATATAAAAGAGAAGTTGAATATTCTTTAATAAATCTTACAAAGTGGATTGAACCTATAGCTGTATTATTTGCATCAATATTTGTATTGTGGTTTGCTTTTGCAATATTTTGAGCAATAATGAAACTTACTACTAGTATAAATTAGAATAAATTATGAATAGTAAAAATAAAATTTCTGCTTTTACTTTAGTTGAATTGATGGTAGTAATAACTATTAGTGTATTATTAATGGTATGAATATATGCTCCATATAATTATTATTCAAATAAAGCAAAGCTTAAAATGGCAAAAACTCAAATTGCTAAAACAATTTATGAAGCTAGAAATATGGCTATTTATTGATTAAATAATCAATCAAAAAATAAATCAATTTGAATATATTTTGATAATAATTTAAATAAAAATTCTATAAAAATATATAGTTATCCATATGATTTTTCATGAAATAAAAATGATTTTTCAGATTCTAGTATAAAATTAATAAAAGATATTAAATTAGAAAATGGAATACAAATAGATAAAATAAATAATAAAGATAAAGTTATTTTTTATTTTAATGCTATATCTTGAACTTGAACATATTATTATTATTCTCCTTGAGAGAATATGTTTACAAATAATAAAATAAAAATTAAATTTTCTTATAAAAATTGATGACCAAATTTATCATCATATATTACTTATTATACTTTGACAAATATAGTTGATTATTAATTAAAAAATAGCTTTTTAAGGCTATTTTTTAATTTTATAAAATTTGCATTTTTTTTTAAAAAAAATATTATATTAACAATATTTTATAATTTTTTTTTGTGAAAAATAAAACTCAAAAAGCATTCAGTATAATAGAGGTATTGATTGCAATGCTTATTTTTGCTTTATGAATTACATCAGTATATATGTTGATTAGTTCTAGTTTAAAAGCAAATAATTTCAATAAAAATCAGATTATTGCAGCTTCTTTAGCAAGAGAAGAACTAGAATTAATAAAAAATATAAGAGATTCTAATTATTCTAGTTATAATATATGGAATAAAATAAAATCAAATTGACCTAACTCTACTAATTATAATGATGGACATATTTATTTTTTAACATGACATATTTATACTTTGGAAAATGATTATGATTCAAGTGCTACTTTCCCTATAAAAGTAAAAGATATAACTAGTTGATTTTGAGAGTGAAAAACAGAATTAAATTGAAAAATGTTAAATTATAGATTATGTATTAATTCAGATTGATATTATAGTTATGATTGTTCTTGAACTAATAAAAAAACACCTTACTATAGATATTTAAAAATAGAAGAAGTGAAAAATATAAATTGAATAATAAAAAATGCATTGAAATTAACTTCTAAAGTTATATGGTATAAATGATGATATCATAGTATTGATTTAAAAACAATTATTACAGATTGGAAGAGACTTTAATATTGAATAATAAATAAATTATAATGAATAATAAGGCATTTACATTGATTGAGGTAGTTGTAGCAATTACTATTTTTTCACTTTTCATGGTTTCTATGATAATGATATATGCATCAAGTTCTAATATAAATTGGAAAATAAATATTAGTAGTTCAATGCAAGAAAATACTAAGAATATAATAGAAACTATAGCAGAAGATATAAGAAAAAATTGAATATCTTGAGTATCAAAACAAAAGGCTACAGATAATTGTAATTTTAATAAAAATTATTGATTGTATAAAAAAGGAGATAAATTATGTGTTTGAACAGATAGTTATTATCTTGCACAAAATGTTGGTTGAATTTTTATAAGAGTAGATAGTACTGAAATTTGAACTATATGTTGAGATATAAAAAATGAATGTATATTAGTAAAAGATGATTGAACTAATATTACTAGACTATCAAATTCTAGAATTAGATTTAAAAAATTAGAATTTTTAGTTTCAAATGAATTTATACCTAAAGTTACCATAGTTTATAGTATTCAGCCATCTATAAAAAAGTGAGTAAAAGTAAATACTATAAAAAATACATATTTAAATTTTCAAACAACAATTACTCAAAAACTTATAAAATCAAATTAAAATATGCAAAAAAATAATAAATGATATTCTGTTTTAGTATCTATTTTGATAATAGGTTTTTTAATGGTGTTAACTGTAGGAACTTTTAATTTAGTTTTAAGAGAATTAAATGATTCTAAATGAGCTTTTGATTATTTAAAAGCATATAATTGAGCAGAAGCTGCTTGAGAATTAGCATTATTAACTATAAAAGAAAAATGATATTGATATTATAAAAAAATTGATAATACAGTAAATGATGACTCAATAGTTTTATCTGATAATCCTATAAATAAAACTAAATTTAATAAATCAAAAGATGTTTTAATTTCATATGATTTAAACTATAAAGTAAAACAATATAATTGAGATTTAAATTCATGATGATGAGTTGATATTATTCCATTATTTTATATTGATAAAAATTGAAATCATAAATTAGATAATTTAAAATTAAATATTTTAACTTGAGATAATACAAAACTTACTTGGAATATATTATCAAATAATTGAGGTATATCATGAATTTGAAATTTTGATTCTGGAGATTCTGCAAGTAAATGAAAATGAAGATTTTTAATTTGATGAAGTTATGAAGTTTTAGATAAACAAATATGAAATTTTTTATCAGACTCAAATTCTTTTCCAGATAATTATAATTATTTGATTTTAATGAATATTGATCCAAATAATAATATAAAATATAAATTATCAAGTACTGATTTTTTTACATTACCAAGAACTCATATTATTGCTACATGACAGATTTGAAAATATAAACAAAATTTAGATATATTTTTGGATAATACGGAGTATTTATGAAGATCAAGATATAGTATTTATTCAAATTAAAAAATACAGTAATTTTATAAAATTACTGTATTTTTTAATTTAAACTCAACAAACTGATGCTGATCAACAACTTGAGCAAGAACTAGGAGCACAAGAATCTCATGAATCTCATCCTATAATACTTATTAACATTGATTTTATTTCATCTTCTTCTGGAATCATTCATTCAAATATTATATCTTTGAAATCAATTGATTCTTCTTCTATAATTAAAGCAGGTTGTTTTGTTATATTGAGTTCTTTTTTAATTTCTTCATTATAAACTTCTTCTATTTTTATAAAATCAACTAGTCATAGGTCTTCTAAACTTGAATTTACAATATTTGTTAATTTTTTAGTTTCTTCTCAGCTTCAATATATTTTTATTTGCATTTTTTTAATATTATTTAAATAAATATAAAAACACTTCTATTTTATTATAAGAAGTGTTTTTGTAAAATTTTTTTAAAAGAATTATTTAGTTTCTTCAGTTTCTTCAGTAATTTCTTCTTCAGTTTCTTCAGTAGTTTTTTCTACTTTTGGTTTAGCAACTAAAACTACAACTTCATCAGCAGGAGTTAAAATTTCAAAATCTTTTCCTAAATTTAAGTCAGAAACTTTTATATTATCTCAGAAATCTTTTAATACAGAAATATCAACATCAAAATGATCAGTTAAATTTTTAGGTAAACATTTAACTTCAATTTCTTTATTTAATTCTTCTAATATACCACCTTCTTTTACAGCTTCAGAATTACCAACAAAATTTAAAGTTATGTTAGTTGTTACAACTTCACCTCTTGTTAAGGCATAAAAATCAATATGTATAAAATCTCCAGTTACAGGTTCTTTTTGGAAATCATGAACTAGTACTTCAATATCTTTTTTACCAACTTTTAAATTGATTATATTTGATTCACCAGATTTTCTGAAAGTTTTTAAAAAATCAGAAAATGATACTTTTATATTTATTGGTTCTTGGTTTTTTCCATAAACAACAGCAGGGATTTCTTTATTTGCTCTTATTTCTTTATTTTTTTCATCAGCATTTCTAATTTCAGCTGTTAAAGTTATTTTTTCCATATTTCTTATTTGAATATATAAATATTTTAATTTTTTTTAAGCTCTGAGATTTTATATAAAAACATAAAATTAGCAAAAGTTTTTTTGACTTTTTTTAGTAATTAAATGAATTCATAATTTATTTTGATATATAAGTATATATTTATATACTAAAGTAGTTATATTATTTTTTAAATTTTTTATATAAATATGGAAAATAAAAAAGCTTTTACATTGATAGAACTTATAGTTGTTGTTACAATAATATGAATATTAGCAACAATTTGATTTTTATCTTTTCAATGAAATACTGCAAAAACTAGAAATTCTGCTAGAGTAGAAAATTTAACTAATATAAATAAATCTTTTGTTATGTTTTTATCTAAGAGTTGATATTTACCTAAGCCTGATTGATATAAAGAGATTACTTATTCAGGATGAGTTATTTTTTATCAATGATATTTCTGAGATAATACAAAAAGGATTTTATGAAACTTTTCTAAAATGCCTAAAGATCCTTTGACTGAAAGTAATTATACTTATTCATTATTAAATGATAATCAACAATTTGAATTATCTACAGTATTTGAATGAGATAAACAACAATTATGATTTAATGAATTATATGCAAATTGAGATAGAATAGGTCATACTTATACTTATGGAAGTTTTAATTGAAAAATAATTTGATTAAAAACTTCAACTTGAAATCTTATTTTAGCTATTCCTAGTTTAATATTATCAGATATTTCTAATACAGATATAATAACAAATTTAAATAATCATAAATTAACCTATAATGGTTTAACTTTATTACCTCAAACTTATATTAATAGTAGTTTTATTAATAGAAATGATAATATAAATCTTGTTAATACCTGAAGTATTGTTGTTTATAATTGAAACTTTTCTGAATTAATGAATAGTAAAATCAAACAAATTAATTTTTT
Source organism: Candidatus Altimarinota bacterium (assembly GCA_027019405.1). Taxonomy (GTDB): domain Bacteria; phylum Patescibacteriota; class Gracilibacteria; order BD1-5; family UBA6164; genus JALUWO01. Next base: position 43,718 of record JALUWO010000144.1, read on the forward strand.
ATCTAATTTACAAAAAGCATATACTTGAACATATTTAGCAGATAATAAAAATATAAAATATATATTAGATGTTAATATTTCAAATGTTTTAATATCTTGAGATACAGCAAAAAGGATATTATCAAAATCAATTTTTAAAAATGCTAGATTAAGGGATTAAAATTTATTTACTTGATTTTTTATATAAATTATTAAACTTAATTTATAAAATATTATATTATTAATTATTATATATATGTGAAGAGGTCCAGTTGTTCAGGCAAGAAAAGATGCAGTAAACAAAGTTAAATGAAAGATTTTTTCTATTCATGCAAAGCTTATTTCAATAGCAGCTTCAAAATGATGAAATCCAGATGATAACCCAAGTTTAGCTACTGCTATATATAAAGCTAAAAAAGATTGAGTTCCAGCTAATAATATAGAAAAAGCAATAAAAAAATGAACTTGAGAAGATAAAGAGGCTGCTGCTATTCAAGAAATTGTTTATGAATGATATGCTCCAGGATGAGTTTCAGTTATGGTACAAACTTTGACAGATAATAAAAATAGAACAGTTTCAAGTATTAGACATATTTTTAGTAAATTTGGTTGAAATATGTGAGAAAATTGAGCTGTATCTTGGATGTTTCATAGAAAATGAGTTATTTTTATAAATCCTGAAAAACATAGTCCTGAAGAAATAGAAGAACTTGTTTATGATACAAATGCAGAAGATTTTATTGTTCAAGATTGATATATTAAAATAATTACTTCAGTAGAAGATTATCATGAAGTAGAAAAATTTTTTGAAGATAAATGAATTTCTATTTTAGAATCAAAACTTGATTTTGTTCCTGATAATGATGTAGAAATTACAGAATTTGATAAGGCATTAAAATTTACAAAAATGATTGAGGCTTTTAATGATGATGAAGATGTTGCTCAAGTTTCTACAAATGAAGTTATTAATCCAGATCTTCAAAAAGAAGTAGATGATTTTATAGAAAAAAATACATTTAGAACTTAAAAATATTTTTTATGCTTAATGATGAAAATTTTATAAATATAGCATATGAGGTTGCTAAAGGTTCTAAATGTGTTTCTAGACATACTTGAGCTATTATAGTTAAAGATAATAGAATTTTATCAACAGGTTATAATTGAACTCCTGCTTGATATACAAATTGTAATGATTATTGGAAATGAAAATATAGTTCTAAGCATCATGATTGGTCATATAAATATGAGATTCATGCTGAAATGAATGCTATTGTTTGGGCTGCTAGAAATTGAATAAAAATAGAAGGAGCTACTATTTATGCTACTTATGAACCTTGTTTTGATTGTACTAGAGCTATTATTGCTTCTTGAATAAAAAAAATTGTTTTTAGTGAAAAATATAAACATCATACTTGAACAGAATTACATGATTTTTTAAAAGAAACTTGAGTTGAAATAGAGCAAATAAAAATAAAGAATACTGATTAGTATTCTTTATTTTTTAAAATTTTAATAAGAAATAAAAAAAGGATAATTTTAAATTATCCTTTTTTTATTTCTTTCATTTTTAAAACTTCATGTTTTCTAGTTTTTGGGTTGTATTTTCTAAGAGTTGGACCTTTTACTCATGCTTCAAAATTCTTTTTTTGAATATTAGTCATATGAACCATATTTCCAGTTTCTGTAGAATAATAAGCAACATAAGTTCTTTTACCTTTTGCCATTTTTTACAAAATTATTAAAATATATTAAAAACAAGTGAGATTATATAAAAAAGCTTGATAAAAGCAAATTTATTTTTTAATAATATTAAAATGTCAAAAAAAATAGATAAAATTATAAGTTTTATATTTATTTCTCTATTTATAATAATTTTTTCTTATTATAATTTTTGAGAATATAATAAATTTTATAAAATTCATCAAAATCAAATTATATCCAAAAAAGAAGTTTTAAATGATGCTTTAAAGTTCTCTTTAAAAGATATAAAAGAATATAAAAATATAGATTTTTATAATACTCCAAATAAGCAATTAATTGATAATTTAGTTAATAAAATAAAAAATGCTAAAAAAAGAATTTATGTAGAAGTCTATATATTAACTGAAAAAAGATTAGAAAAAGCTTTAGTAAATGCTAGAAAAAACAATAAAAATTTGGATATAAAAGTTATTTTAGAAAAAAATCCTTATATGGCTCCTTGATTAAATAGGAAAGCTTATGATTTTTTAATTAAAAATAATATCAATGTTGTTTATTCAAATACAAATAATTTTTCTTTAAATCATACAAAAATGATTTTGATAGATGATATAGTTTTTTTATCTACTTGAAATTTTACTTATTCTAGCTTTGTTTATAATAGAGAATTTATGTTGTTTATAAAAAATGAAAGTTTATTAAAAAGTTTAAATCAAATATTTTTATGAGATTTTTATTGAAAATTAGTTTATATTTATAATACTAATTTAGTTTTATCTCCAGTTTATTCTAGAATAAAAATAGAAAAAATATTAAATCAGGCAAAAAATGATATAAAAATGTATTTTCCATATTTAGATGATAAAGAATTAACTAAAATATTAATAAATAAAAGTAAACAGTGATTAAATATAAAATTAATAACTTGAAAAGATTCAGAAAAACATAAAGATGAAATAAATATTTTAGAAAAAAATAATATAAAAATAAAAATTTTAAAAAAACCTAAACTTCATGCTAAATCTATTTTGATAGATAATAAATATTTATATATATGATCTATTAATTTTTCAAGATATAGTTTAGATAAAAATAGGGAGATATGAATTATATTTAAAAATAGTAATATTATAGATAAATTTAATAAAGTATTTAAAAATGATTTTTTAAATTAATCAAATATTAAATACATATATTTTTGATTTTATAGATTTAATGTGATAAAATTTTAGTAATTATATATAAATAATAAAAAGAAAGGAATGTTTATAAAAGTAATAAAAATTATTTTTTGATTAATTGCATTAACTCTATTAGCTTTTTTAGTTGATGTTACTTTTTATTTTTCAAATATTTCAAATAATACTGATATAATAAATAAACTTATAATAAATAAAGATAATAATATATATAAGTTGTTTAATAAAAATAATAGTTTAGAAAAATTAAATATTAAAGATACTAATAACTCTTTAACTTGAATTTATCAAAAAAATATTAATTTTTTTGATAAAATATATTTTACTAATTTAAATAGTTTTAATATTTCTAATTCTGATTGAATTTATAATATCTCTTTAAAAAAATGAGTTTTTTTACTTGATTTAAATGATTTAATTTGAAAATATGATATAAAATGAAAATGATTTGAAATACAACCTAAAACAGCTTGAATTATTTTTATAGATAATACTAATCCTTCAAAAATCTTTATATTTTCTATTACTTCAGTATTTAAAATGTCTTTTTTATCCTTGGATGAGAAAAAAATAAATTCTTATTATATGTATCCACATAATTACTTAATGTTTGATATAAAAAATAATACTTTTTCAAGATTATGAACAGATGTATTTAGAATAAAGACAATAGTAAAGGAAGGTTTTTTAACTGAAAATATAAGTGCTAATTTAAAGGAATGATGAAAATTATATTGATTGTTAAAATGATATAAAAATAATTTTTTAAAAACATCTATTAATCAAATAAAGATAAATTATAAAATTAATAGTAGTATTTTTAATGAATTAAAAAATTTAAGAAGTTTTAGTCTTATTTGAGAAAATTATATAACTAAGTATTTTTCTTTTTTTGTTAATGATACAAAAAAAAGAATTTATTTTAAGCAATTAGTTTTAAATAAATTACAGAAATTATTAAATTCTAAAGAAAAAGAAAATAAATTAATTATAGATATTATTTCAAATTTAAATTCTATAAAAAAAGTAAATAAACAAGATTATAATGATTTATCTAATATTATAAGATGATATTATAATATAATTATACAAAATAATAATATAAATAATGAAGTAGTTTTAAATAACTTTTTACCATTAGCTTGATATATAAAAAATAATGATAATAAATATAAAAAACAAACTGATTTAGATTTATATGTTTTATTAAAAAATATATTTTTTTGATATGATTTTAGAAATAATACTCATATTGAAAAAAATTTTAATGATTTTGTTAATAATTATTTTCTTAAATTGAAAATTAATAATTGAGCTCTTATATTATGAAAATGAGTAGATTTGGTTTTACTTGAATCATTTTTATATTATTTAGAGGATTATTTAAATAATTTTGCATTTAATTCTAAGCATATAGATTTAGATATTAAAACATTTAGGTTAAATATAAATATATTAGATAAATATTTTTATTTAAATAAAAAAATTTATTTTTCTAATAAGAAATTAGAATTAATAAATACATGATTATTTAAAAATTATAATTTATTGAATTCCATTTTATCTTTTATAAGAAATAATTTTTTTGAAAAACAAAGAGATTTAAATAATTTATTGATTCCTTATACTAAATATAAATTAGATTGAAATGATATAAATAAACTTAGTAATATATTAAAAAACTTTTTTAAATTAAAGGATAATTATATTAGCTTATTGAAGGATAATTCAAAGCAAAGGTTTTTATATAAAAATTATAGTAAGTTATATAAAAAATATGATGAATACTTTTTAGCATTAACTTCATATGAAAAATATAAAGTTAGCTATAATATAAAACAAAAAGAGTTAGCAGATTATTATATAGAAAAGCATCAAAAAGTTTTTTGAATAAATGATATAAAGAAATATTTAAGTCAATTTGACCAAGCTAATTTTAAAAATACTCAAATAACAAAAACAGGTTCTAATAATAATTTATTTTATGTAGATAATTTTAATGTTAGTAATCAAGTTTTTAGTTTTTATATTAATCCAGACAGAGATTATACTATAAGTAATATAATCATTAAAAGTGCTTGATTAGATAAAAATAAATTTAAAGATTCAACTTATAGCTTAGAAAAAGATAGAAAACTATGGGAAAAACAACAAAAGTATGTAAAAGCAGATAAAAAGGCATTTTATGATTTTAAATATTATTTTAAATATAAATTTAATAATTATTTAAATAATAATCTAGTTGATAATATTTCTTCTAATAATATAGATAAACAAAAAGAAAGTGATGATGAATCAGTTATGATTTTTAAAAGAGATACATTATTGTCAAAGACAGGAGAGTTTTCTAGTATTTATGATATGGTAAAATTAAAATATAATGATGTTATTGTAAAGAGTTTAGATGATATAACTTTAAAGAATTTTATTGTTTATAAAAGAATTAAAGATCATGATTATAATTTAATATTTACATCAAAATATTTTATAGATAAAGATAAAGATAAACATTATTTTTATAACCCTAGTTGAATATATATATCTTTTTATAATGTAATTGATTGAAATATAAGAAGAAATCTTTTTTGATGATCTAAATTAAAAATTTGATTTGATATAAATCTTGGTGACTTTAAAGAAGTTTTTAATAATATTTTTAATCAATTAGAAAATATTAAACAACTTTATTATTCAATAAATTCAAATCTATGAATTTATGATATTAATATGGAATATTTAAAAGATTGAAAAATTATTATTTGATTTGATTTTAATTGAAAAAATATTAAGATTTATTTATCTTGAGATAAAGTTTTATTTATAAAAGAAGATTGAAAAATACTTCCATATAAAAATATTTCTTTAGGGCAAGATATAAATAAAATTTTATTAAAATTAAAATAAATTATATGGCTAAAAAAAATTTAGTTGCAAAAGTTTTTGCTTATTTAGCATTATTTTGAATAGTAATATGAATGATATGAACATGAATGTTATTTATATTTTGAAATAATTCTGATCAATCACAGGTTAATAAAAAGATAGAGAATATAACTCCAGAAAAATTAAAAGAAATGATAAAATCAGGTGAAATAAAAGTAAAAACTCAAACTTGAGAAACTACAAAATAAAAATCTCTAAAATTTTAGAGATTTTTATTTGAATATTTTTTAAAAGGAATATACTTTTTAAAATTTTATAAAATTAAATAAAAAATAAAAATGCATTTAAACATAAGAATAACTGGTGCAGCTTGAGCTTGAGTTAATTCAACAGTAGATATTGTTGCATGACTTTTTGCTGAACTAGGATATGATTTAATTTCAGATATTGAATATGAATCAAGAATAAAAGGTTGAGTAAATTTTTTTGATGTAAGTATTTCTGATTTAGGAGAAAAATATTTAACTAAAAAAGTTGATATTATTTTAGCTTTTAATAGTGAATCTTTGGAAAAAGCTATTCCTAGTTTAAAATCTGCAGCAACTGTAATCATAAATAAAAAATGGTCAGAAAAATTATCAGGTAAATTAGAATGATTTAATGTTTTAGATTTAGAAATAGCTGATAAATATGATAATACTTATTTACTTTGAATATTAGCTAAGTATTTAAATATAGATTTAAGTATTATTTTAGAAAAAATAGAGAAAGTTTTTGCTAGAAAATGAGAAACAGTAGTTAATTATAATAAAACAGTAATTGAAAATATTTATAATACTTATGAGGTTGAAACAAGCAAAGAATTTAAAATAGAAAAACAATCTGAAGCAAAAAATATTTCTTATTGAAATAAAGCAATAGCTACTTGAGCAATAGCAAGTGAACTTGAATATTTTGCTGCTTATCCTATGACTCCAGCTTCTACAGTTTTAACAGAAGTTATAAAAGATGGAACAGTTACTTTCTTGCAAGCTGAAGATGAAATAGCAGTTGCTAATTCTGCACTTTGAGCAAGTTTTACATGAAAAAGATCAATGGTAGCTACTTCATGAGGTTGATTTGCTTTAATGACTGAGGCTCTTAGTTTTGCTGTTCAAGCAGAATTTCCAATTGTAGTAGTTTTAGCTCAAAGAGCAGGGCCTTCAACTTGAACACCAACTTATCATGAACAATGAGATATTAATTTTGCACTAAATCCAACTTTTTGAGATTTTGAACATATAGTAATGTATCCTTCTAGTTTAGAAGAATCATATTATTTTGGTTGATTATCACTTAATTTAGCTGATAAATATCAAAATCCAGTAATTATGCTTACTGATAAGCAAGCTGCTGAAATGCACTGAACTCACTCAAATTTTGAGGCTTGTTCAGTTGATAGATGAGTGATTTTAGAAAATCCACCAGAAGATTACAAAAGATATGAATTAACTGATAGTTGAATTTCTCCAAGAGTAAAAGTTGGAACTAAGTCTTGAGATTTTATAGCTACTTCTTATGAACATGATGAATATTGAGCAACTACTGAAGATTCTAAATTAAAGAAAAAATTTACTGAAAAAAGATGGAAAAAATTACAAGATTTTTATAAAAAAGAATGATTTAAAGGTTATGAAATAATTAATCCCAGTGCTAAAAAAATGTTAGTTATAACAGGTTTTACAAGATATACAGCAGAAGAATTTATCAAAAATAACCCTGAATATGGTTTAATTATTATTAAATTTTTAAAACCATTAGATGAAAGATTAAGAGATGAAATAGCAAAATTAGAAGAAGTTATTTTTGTTGAGTCTAATTATTCTGGTCAAATAGAAAACTATATTACAAAGCAGTTAGGACTTAATTATATAAAATGATTAGAAATAAGTCATTTAAGAAAATATGATTTATTTCCATTTTATATAGAGGATTTTGAAATTTTAAAAAATAAATAAAAAAATATGAGATCAGGTTTAACAAATATACAATGGTGTCCAGGTTGTGGAGATACATTGATAATAATGGCTATAAAAAATGCTTTTAAAGAATTATGAATTGAAAGTCATAATAGAGTGGTAGTTTCTGGAATTGGTTGTAGTTGAAAAGCAAGTCAATATATAGATTGATATGCTGCTGAAACTCTTCATGGAAGAGCTTTACCTTTTGCTACTTGAATAAAATTATCAAATCCAGAACTTACAGTTATGGCTATGTGAGGTGATGGAGATTGATATGGTATTGGTATGGGGCATTTTATTCATTCTTGTAAGAGAGATTTAGATATGACTTATATAGTTATGGATAATGAAAATTATGCTTTAACTACAGGTCAAGCTAGCCCTACAACTCCAATTGGAGCAAAAACAAAAACTACTCCAGATGGAAATACTTCTGAACCTTTTGATCCAATTAAGATAGCTAAAGCTGCAGGTTGTAAGTTTGCAAAATATGCAGATTCAGTTAAATTTCAAGAATTAAAAGATATCATAAAAGAAGCTATAAAACATAAATGATTTTCTATTATTGATGTTCATCAAGCTTGTCCTAGTTTTAAAAGATGGTAAAAACCATCTTTTTTTTGTTTTTTTAGAAAAAATATGAGATAATAATTATAATTAATTATTAAGTTATAGATAGTGACTAGAAAAATTTATAATATTTATAAAAATTTTTTTGATATACAAATAAAAAATTCAACTATAGTAGTTGTTATTATTTCTATGCTTATAATTTTTGTTTGAGTTTATATTCCTAGTGATGAAAATAAATATTTTAAAACAAATATTTTAGAATCAAATAGCAAAAATTTTCTTACTTGAAAAATAATTGTTATTGATTGAGTAGAATATAAACTTATTATAAAGTAAAAGCCTTAACCTAAAAAAGATATCTTATATTAAGATATCTTTTATTTATATTTGATTTCATATTTTGATATATCAAAATTTAATCTTTCAAACTTTTTATTTAATAGATTTATTATTTTCTCATTTAATAATAATAATTCTGATGTTATAATTGGTTTATTAGTTTTTATTAATATAAAGTTTTTGTTTATCTTGATAGATATTAAGTATTTTTTTATATCTATTTTTTTTTCATTTAAAAATATTTCAATAATTGTATTAAAAATAATTGATTTTATTATGGTATCATTTATGTTAATTTTTTTAAAAAAATTTCAAAATTGCATTTGGTTTTTTTAAACTAAAAAAATAATATTTTCATTGACATTATATATATATATATAATTTGCCAAGCTAAAATCAGAAATTTAAATTTTTTCATTTTGAAAAAGGAGGTTTATAGAGAAAAATTTGATTTTTAGCTAAAAATAAATACAAAAGAAAAGGAGACAAGGTAATGAAAAATTTACTTGTTGTTTTAGGAATTGTTGCTGGAGTTTTTAGTGGTGCATGGGCAGGAGTTAATTCTTCAAGTTGTAAAAATTATTATAATAAAAAATGTTATTATGATTCTAGTACTGCAGTTGAATATGCAAAATATCATAATGAATTGATAAATTTTGATTTTGTTCAACATTAGCATAGAATAGAGTTTGCTCCATATTATAATTCTAATATTTTTATCAGTGAATTATTGTTTGTGGGTTTAATTGGGAATAATAATATTGATGAATATCATAAATATTATAATGCAGATGTTGAAGGGTATAGAAATCATCACTATTATGCATGGTTTTATTTGAATGATTATGAGGATAATAATCCATACAAATCTGATTTTTCAAAAAGTTATTGGAATTCAAATGAGCTATATAAGTATGCTAAATCAAATAAAAGTACTTATAAAGGAATGCACTTTAGTTTTATAACAAAAGATACTCCTAGAGCTTATTTGGATGTATCTAAAGTAAAAATAGGAGACATCATATTTATTGATAAAACAGATGATGGAAAAATGGATTTTACTTTGATAGTAACTAAAATTGATAATACCAAAAGAGGTTATCATAAAATTTTAGTTTCATATTCAAATTGTGGTGGTGGAAATAATAATTATTGTGGTGATGGAACATTGGCTTATGTTTATAACAGAGATTTATCTGAATTAAATGCACTTTATAAATATAAAGCAACATTTCATGTTTTTAGACCTACTTTTTATAGTGATAATGGTCTATAAATAAAAATAGGAGAGTATAACTCTCCTTATTATTTTTTAAATATCAATTATGAAAAAAAATATAATATTATTTTTAATTTTTAATTTCTTTATAGGTATTATTAACTTAACAAATGCAAATGATTTAAATCATTGAATAAATAATTATTATTTAAAAATTGCATGAAATATCAACAATATTAATTTAGAAAATTGTAAAAATAAAATAAATAAAAAAGAATTAGAAGAATATTTGAAAATACATAAACCACAAGTTTGTAAATGAATTGATTGTAAAAATCATAGACCTTTTATTGATTATAGTTATTTATGTTCAAGTATAAAAATATCTGATAAAACAAAATGAAAAGTAATTCTTTGAAAAATTACAAGTGATATATTTAAAACAAAAAGTTGAAAATATTTTTTTGTAATTAGAAATAATTATTTTTTAAAATATGATGATAATTGAAATTTGATTTCTTTTAGTTGAGCTATTTTAAATGTTGTAGATAAAGATTTTTGATTAAAAAAATGAGATATAATTTTAGATTGAATATGATATTTACCTTGAATTAAGTTAGGTAGTTATAAAGAAATGTTAGAAAATTCAGATGAAATAAAAGATGAGAATATAAGAAAAATAGTTCTAGAAGAAAGTAATATATATGTAAATAAAATAAAAAATGTTTACTTAGTAAATAGTTATAAATTATGAACTAAAAAATATAATTTAACACATCCAGAGTTTTCAAAGGTTTATTGTAAAGATTGAAAAGTAAGAATAACAGAAAATTCATATTTTACTTGAAGTGATGTTGATAAATTATTAAATATGAATTGTATTAAATTTAATAATTTATTTTGAATAAAAACTGAAGAAAAAAATATTGATAAAGGAAGTTTTAAACAAAAATCTTGGTTTGAAAAATTAATTGATTTTGTGAAATGAATTATTGGAAAAATATTTTGATAAAAAATAAATTTATGAAATTAATATTTACAATATTTTTACTATTTTCTTTTATAATAGTAAATGCAGGATGACCAGTTCCTAAAGGTTGTCCTTTGGAATGATATGAAGAAAATGAATATTGTCCTAGTAATTATACTATTTGAAAAGTAGTAAAAGGAATAAGTAATATAAAATTTACAGATACAGAATATGATAAATATTGGTGACTTGATAGTTCAATAGAAAAAAATTATATTTTATGAAATAATTATTTTTATACAGATAAATGATTAGAACCTATCAAGGAATCTTTTTTAATATGAGAGTGATGGGTATATATGTGAAAAATAAATAAATGAGATGTGGTAATTATTGATAGTAATATTGTAAATTATTATAATAAAAATGAAGAAGAAATAGCTAAAAAAACAATAAAATATTTAAAGATTAAAATTTGATTTGATTGAGAATTATTTTTACCACCAAGTTATTGAAATTATTATAAAGTAACTTGTAAAAATGATATTATTTCTTTATCAAATGAATCAAAAGAATATGATTTATGATATCAACATAATAGTATTATTGATAAAAAAATATGAAATAAAGAAAAAATAAGACAAAAATTACAAGATGATATAAAAACATGTAAAAATTTTAATAAATTATTTGATATTAAACAAGAAAATAAAGAAGAACAAATAATAGAAAAAAATATTGATAAAGAAAGTATTAAACAAAAATCTTGGTTTGAAAAACTAATTGATTTTTTGAAATGAATTTTTTGAAAGATATTTGGATAACTTAAAAAAATAAGAAGAAATTTTCTTCTTATTTTTATTTTATATTTTTATCTTTTTTATTAAAATAATTAAAAATAATTTTTAAAAAATATCAATGTATAAAATTTGAATAGATGAAGCAGGTAGATGACCTTGGCTTGGTCCTGTTGTAGCTTGTGCTATGACTTTTAATCCTAAAAATATGCCAGGTAAAGAATTTTTAGAAAAACTTAATGATTCTAAAAAATTAACTGAGAAAAAAAGAGAAGAATTATATAAACAATTGATTGAAATGTCAAAAGGGCAGATACAAAGGTCTGCCCCTACATCTTCTGTAGGGGGGAAGCTTTGTGTTCCCCCAGAACCACAAATATTTTTTTGAGTTTGAGTTGTAGATAATTTTTTGATTGATGAAATTAATATAAAACAAGCAAATAAGGAAGCTATGAGGAGAGCTTTAGTTGAAGTTTTGAGAAAAATCACTCCTGAATTTACTGAAAATTGACAAAATGATTTTATAAATGGAGTTTTTATTGATTGAAATGATAATTATAAGTTTGAAGAGCTTGATAAAAATCCTATTTTTATAATAAAGTGAGATTCAAAAATAAAAGAAATTTGAGCAGCAAGTATTATAGCAAAAGTTTTCAGAGATCATTTAATGAATACTTATAGTGAATTATATCCAAATTTATGAGTAGAAAATCATAAATGATATGGTACTAAAAAACATAAAGAAAATTTACAAAAAAAATCAGATATAACTTGAATTCATAGATTAAGTTATAAACCTGTAAAAAAGATCTTAGAAAAAAAAGAAAAATTATTACTTCATGTTTGTTGTTGACCTGATGCTACAGTACCAATTATGGATTTAAAGGATAAATATGATTTAACTTGTTTTTGGTATGATCCAAATATTCAACCAAAATCAGAATATGAAAAAAGATTTAAAGAATTTGTAAAAGTTTGTGAAATAGAAAAAGTTCCTTATATTAAAGGAGAATATGATGTAGAAAATTTTTTAACAGAAATAAAATGATTGGAAAATACACCTGAAAAATGAGAAAAATGTACAAAATGTTATGATATGAGATTAAAAAGAGCATCATTAGAAGCAAGAAAAATTTGAGCAAAATATTGGACTACAACTTTAAATATTTCTCCACATAAAGATTTAGAAAAATTGTTTAAAATAGGAGATAAGTATTCAAAAATTTCTGATTTAAAAGAAAATTTAGAATTCTTAAAAATAGCTTTTAGAAAAAATAAAGGTTTTGAGAGAAGTGTTGAATATACTAAAAAACATAATATTTATAGACAAAATTATTGTTGATGTATTTATTCTGATACATTCCCTGAGAAATATAAAAAAGTTGACAAATAGTATTATAGTAATTAGAATTTAAAGTCTTAATATATAATTTATATTTTATGTGTTTTGTAAAATGTTGAGATTTATCTTCATCTGAAGAGAAACAATTATTAAGAGATGAAATCGAAATGTTATCATGAAGTAAGCAATTAAAAGATTATAGAATAAGAAAATTGTTAAAAGAATGATTTATTTGAGAATCAAAATATATTGCTATGAAAGATTTTTGAAAAACAGATAAAGAAATTTTAGAGCAATTATGAATTGAAGCAGAAAAAGGAGGTCTTAAAAAAGAATTTGATTTATTAATTAATACTTATAAAGAAAAAGTAGAAAATTTATTAGAATTATAATTTAGTAATAATTAATTATATGTGAAATATAACTAGAAAAAATTTACCAGAACAAACAGCTAAATTACTTGTGAATATGGAATTACAAGTAGAAAAACAATTATTTGAAGAAGAAAAAGAAAAAAAGATAAATAATTTAAAAGATAAAGTATTATCTATTTTGGATTTACCTAAAAATGCTTCTGTTGAAGAAATAAGATTATTGTGAGTAGTAAAATTAAAAATAGAAGATATAATGAATATAGAATCAAAAGAAGTTCTTGAAGAATTATTAAGATTAAACATAAAAAATGAAACAAATATTTAAAGATAGAATTATAAATATTGATTCAAATATTGAAGATAATAAATTTTTAATTAAAAAGTTAAACTATGAAAAAACTATTTCAAATAATGATTTTGAAATAGTCTTTTTATCTGATTTTTTAGAAAAAAGAAAAAATTTAGAAATGCTTGAAAAAAGTAAAACAAAACCAGCAACTTGGGGAAATGTTTATTCTCCCAAAGATGAAATTGAATTATTTAAGGAAATATTTGAAGATGCTATTAAAAATAATAAAAAAACTCATATAGTTTGAATTACTTTATGAGAAGAAATAGAAATATTGGAAGAATATTATAGAAAATTATGATTTTTTTGTGAAGATATTAATGCTTTTAAAGTAGATTTTTCTAAAGTTTTAGTTTCAGCTTCAGTAAAAATAGAAAATATAATGTGGAGAGGAAGTGATTATAAAAGATTAAGAGAAAAAATATTTTTTAATCCTCCAATAAGAGAATCTTGAGAAGTAAAAAATATGTTTAAATGAATAAATAGATGAGTTACAGCTTGAATTTATTGTCCTTATCTAACCTCTCATAAAGGAGAGGAATTTAGAGAATTTTTAAGAGAACAAATTAATTCAGAACATATCTTATCAATTACTATGGCAAAAGTTTTGAATTATAATTTAGCTGATTTTGGATTTAATGGGGAAGAAAGTGATTTTATAGTAGAATATTAAAAAATAACTTAGATTTTTATCTAAGTTATTTTTTACATCAAATCACTATGTACACTATCAGCTGCTAAACATCATTCTGCAGCACTCATAATAGTTTGTTTAAATTTGTTACTGTTTGTTGTAACATCTCAAGCAGCATACAATCCTGGAATAGAAGTTTGTTGTCTTTTATCTACTACTAGACAACCTTCTTCATCCTTTTGAGGATTTAAATCTTCAACTACTCCAGTATTTGGAATAGTCCCAACTGCAATAAAAATTCAATCAGCTTTTAATTCTTTTCATCTTTTTAATTTTACTCAAGTCATTCAAAGCATATCTCAAGTAATTTCTTCAATTTGTTCATTTAAAACAAGTTCTATATTTTCTTTAGCTTTTGCTTTTTCTACCCAAGAATCTTCTGCTCTAAATGTATCTCTTCTATGTACTAAATATACTTTATTTGCTATATCAGCTAAATATAAAGCTTCTGTTACTGCAGTATTTCATCACCCAGCAATAATCACATCTCTTCCTTTGAAAAACATTCCATCACAAGTAGCACAATAACTTACTCATTTACCTAAAAATTCTTTTTCTCAAGGTATTTCTAGGTGTCTATGATTATTTCAAGTAGCAATTATAACTCTTTTAGCTTTAAATTCTTTTCATGAAGTAGTAATAATATGAAAGTGATCTTCATGTTTATTTACTTTTTCTACCATTTCTTGAAGTATTTCAGAACCTGAAACTTCAGCATGTTTTTTAAAATTATCCATTATTTCTTTACCTGGAGCAGAAATAGTACCAGGGTAGTTTTCAACTTTATGAGAAGTTGCTAGAGCTCATCCTGGTTGAGCACCAATAATTAAATTTTTTAGTTTGTATCTACTTGCATACATTCAAGCAGGATATCCTGCTGAACCAGCTCAAACTATTATTACATCATACATATTTTCCATAGTTTTTCTTTTTTAAGTTTTAAAATTTATATTATTTTAACTATTTAAAAAATAAATCAATTTTTATTTATACTTGATTTTTAATCAAATTTAATTATAAATAATTTATAAAAATAAAAACAAAAAAAAGGAGAATGCAATGGAAGTAGAAAATGATGTTTTTACCATTCAAGTTCCTGTTGAATTTTTTGATAGGGCATTGGCAGACAAGGTTGATTTGAGGGTTAATTATTATGATCCACTATTAGGAGAAGCGGTAGTAGAATTGAGTAAAGATTTTACTTTAGATTACTATACAAAGTTTTTTCTTAATATTGTTTCTAATAATGATGATATTGAAGAATCATATAAAATTCCTATAGGTATAGAAAGAGTTGAAAATGGTTTAAAGTTATTGTCTGTTGAGGAATTTTTTGAAAAACAAGCTGCAGAAAAAACTGAAAGTTTTTTCTATGAACTTGAAATTGATGGTAAAACTGAAGAAGTTTTGGTAGTAAGTTTTTCAAAGGAAATTATTATAAAGGCCTTGATAAATGAAGAAAATATGACAATGCAATTAGATAGTTTTAATCAAATTGTGATTGACCAATTTAAAATGCAAGAAATTCTTTCAAAACCTGTTAATTAGTCTTATGTTAATCTCATATTCAGAAAAGTTTCTGAAGAAAAATATGAGTTTTTTGGTATTTTAATTGAACCAGATATAGATTCTGGACAATTAAAAACAACAAGCAAAAAAATTTAAAATAAGGAGGGTAAAATTGATGAAAAAGGATTTTAAATGTAGGGTATGTGGTTGTACTAAATACTCTACAAAAACTATAAGTAATGGTAATGGTGTAGTAGGTTTTGGGGGTAGGGCAATAGTCGAATATTATTATTGTAATAATTGCTCAGCAATTTTTAAAGACCCAAAAAAATTTTCTTTATCAAAAAAATAAAAAGGAGGGGGTAAAAAGCCTTGTAGAGAAATCTACAAGGCTTTTAGTTTGCAAAAAATTATAAAAAAATATAATTAGTTAAATTAAAATTAATTAAAAACAATGACTAGAAAACAATCACTTAGAGAATTAGAACAAATTCAACAAAATCTTGAGTATCAAAATAAGCAGCTTAGAGTTTTTGTAGCTGATATTCTTCCTGAAGATATTGAAATAAGACAAAATATGGAAGATAGAATGGTTGAACTTGAAAATTTGGTAAATACTTATGGTTGAGTTGTAATAGTTAAACATATTCAAAATAAATCAGTTCCTGATTATAATACTTTTATTTGAGAAGGAAGACTTGATGATATAATTACTGAAATGAAAGAACAAAAAGCAAATATATTAATTTTATGAAATATCTTAAAACCAAGGCAAATTTATGCTATAAATGAAAAATTGAAAACTATTTGAGCAAAAGCTTGGGATAGAGTAGATTTGATTTTAAAAATTTTTGAAAGAAATGCTTTTAGTAAAGAAGCTAAACTACAAATAGAATTAGCTTCTATAAAACATATGTGACCAAGAATTTTTGATATGTGAATGGAACTTTGAAAACAATGATGAAAAGGTAAATGAGAAACAAATACTGAGATAATGAAAAGACATTTAGCTAAAAGAGAAAAAGCTATAAAAGATGAATTAGAGCATTTTGCAAAAGTAAGAGCACAACATAGACAATCAAGAAATAGAAAAGGAATTCAAACTGTTTGAGTTGTAGGATATACAAATGCCTGAAAATCAACTCTTACAAATATATTAACAAAAAAATGAGTCTTAGCTGAAGATAAGCTTTTTGCTACACTTGGAACAAGTGTTTGAAAGATGTTTATAGAAGCTAGTTATGATGAAAAAACAAACACATATATTCCACCCAAAGAAATACTTATAAATGATACTATATGATTTATAAGAGAACTTCCACCAAAACTTATTGATGCCTTTAAATCAACTTTGGAAGATTCTATAGAATCTGATTTATTACTTCATGTTATTGATTCAGCTGACCCAAAAGTAGATATAAAAATAAATGTTGTAGATGATATTTTAAAAGGTATTTGAGCTAATCAAAAAAAGATTTATGTTTTTAATAAAATTGATTGATTACAAGATAAAGAGTATATTGAAAAAGTAGAGGAATATATAGATTGAAAAAAGCAGATAAAAGAGATAAAATATAAAGATAAAATTGAATATTTAAAACAAAAATATGCTGATAAAAATCCTATATTTATTTCAGCCTGAAAAAATATTTGAATAAAAGAGTTAAAACAAAGAATAATTGAGGAATTATAAAAAAGTAGAAGATTTTAATCTTCTACTTTTAAGTTTAGTGTTTTTAAAAAAATAAATTTGACAGATGGGGGGGGGAAGTGAATATACTCTGAAGGCTTAAAAAATCTAAATCCTAAATCACTGTTTTTGTAAGGAGGTTTTGAAGTGATTAGATTTATATAAGTAGGGTAAAAAAATTAAGTTGCTTTGTAAAAAAAGCTAGACAAAAACAAAAAGAGAAATAAAATACAAAGGAGTCATAAATGACTAAAAAATTGATTGTTATGCTGGCTATGCTAGTAGGTTTGGTTAGTAGTGCAAGTGCAGCTGAATTTAATAATGGTTATTTAGTTTATGCTGATAAATTTATAGATTCAGTAAAACCAATTAAAAATACATTAATTCAGAATGCAACAAAGTATAATAATAGTTGTGGTCCAACATCATTATCTTTTGCTTTTAATTACTATTACTATAAGAAAAAAGGAAAAGTTGTTGATTTGTTTAAAGATACTAGAAAATCTAAAATAGTTTTAGATAGGATGTATAAGGTGTTAAGTTCAACTGATAAAAATTTTGATGTTACTTTAAATGAGCTTAAAGTAATAGCAAAAGAATATTTAAAGTTTAGAGGTTCTCCTCATACTTATAGGAGATATTCAGGATACTCTTTTGAAAAAAATAGACAGAAATTGGTTGAAACTATAAAAAATGATAAATTAGCATTTATTGCTTTTGCTGAAGGAGATTATGAGAAAAATCCTGTATCACCTTATGGTCATATAGTTATAGCTTATGCTTATTTACACAAAAAAGATGATGATGGGCATAATGCTTTAGATCCACAAAATAATCATGAAAATGATAGGATATATTTTTTTGATCCATATTTTGGTTATTCTGGTGGGAAATATTATGTAACAGTTGGAGAAGCTAAATATAATAATGTTTTAGATCTAGTTAATTTGGCTTACCTTCAAGTAGAACCATAATTTTATATAAGGAGAGTGTAACTCTCCTTTCAGTTTTTTTTATCTAATAATTAAAAATTATGAAAAAAATAATTTCATTTATAATTTTATTATTTTCTATATTTGTTTCTTTTTATTTTTATTTAGAGAATAAAAAATTAAAAGCAATAAATAATGAAAATTTTAAAATTATAAGCAATTTAAAAGAAAAAAATAAATTGGAAAATAATTTGTGATTAAATTATTTTTGTAAACAAGAATTTGAATTTGATTTTAATAAAGATAAATTTTTATTATATAAAAAATATTATGATTTATTAAATAATTGAGAATTAAAAAATTTTTATAATAAATATAAGATTATTAATAGTTCTTTTATGTTTTCATTAAATGAATGAAATTTAGAATTAACTAAAAAAATATTAAATGATAATAAAATTGGTAAGTTATTTGTTGAAACTAAAAAAATAAAATTATTGATAGAATTATTGAAAAGTATTAATTTTTCAGATTTAGATATTTTGTCTTTTTGAATTGAAAAATTAGAAAATAATAATGATTTAGATATTTTATTTGATTTAATTAATACAAAGATTAATAATTCAAAAAATTCTATAAATATTTTAAAATCTTTAAATTTAGATTTACCATATAATTTTAAAATTTCCAATAATAATTTAAGTAAACTAGAAAAACTAAAAGTTAATGAAATTATTTTAAATAAAATATTATCAAATACTAAAGAATTTTTAAAAAATAGTATATATATAGAAAAAATAATTTATCCTGATTGAATTAATTATAATTGAAAAAAAGCTTTTTATTTTATAAAAAGAAACTGAAAAATTTATATTTATGATAATTTATGAAAAAGGATAAATTAATTATAAAAAGTAGAAGATTTTAATCTTCTACTTTTAAGTTTGTAGTTTTTAAAAAAATAAATTTGACAGATGGGGAGGAGGAGTGAATATACTCTGAAAGCTTAAAAAATCTAAATCCCAAATCACTGTTTTTGTAAGGAGGTTTTGAAGTGATTAGATTTATATAAGTAGGGTAAAAAAATTAAGTTGCTTTGTAAAAAAAGCTA
>JALUWO010000145.1 GCA_027019405.1 Candidatus Altimarinota bacterium
TGCCTAAAAAATAATCAGGTTTTGGTATTTTCATCTCATCAAAAAATATATCTGACATATTTGCATCATAGTGTTGCCCTGTATGAACGATAACTTCTTGTATATTATCATATTTTGCTATTTCACGACTTACCGAACCAGCCTTAATAAACTGTGGTCTAGCTCCTAGTATTGTGAGGATTTTTATCATTTTGTTATTACCTTTTTATATGATATTTATTTTATTAATTTAAGTTACTTAAGTCATGTACAAAATCACTATAATTCTTTTTAGAATTATATCTCTCAAGATAAACTTCATACGTTTTTTCTCTTACAATTTTATTTTTAAAAAACTCAATATCAGACAGTGCGGAAACAAGCTCATCAACTTCACATTTTTCACTTAAAAGTTTTCCACTTTTATTATCAATAATCATATCTGAAATTCCACCAATATTTGGAGCTATTATTGGTATATGACAACTCATAGCTTCCATAATAGATACAGGCACTCCTTCGGATTCACTCACATTAACAAATACATTAACTGCATTGTTCTTGTAAAATTTATATACATCTTTATTCTCTATATTTCCTAAAAAATGATATTCTACATTATTTAGCTTACTTAGCTTTTGCATTGCATAATTTTTTAATACACTCTCTAAAGTTCCATTTCCGATATGATTCCATTTAAATTTGATATTTGGAACTTCTTTAGACAATTTAGCCAATGCATCAATGATTTTATCAATCCTTTTAACATCTACCAAAAAAGAGCAAGAGACTATACAAAAAGATCCATATTGAGTTGTTTTACTATTAATAGACTTATCATCAACCCCTAATCTTGAAAGTTCTAAAATTTCATCTTTAAAACCGTAAGTTTGTGACAAATATTTATTAGCACTTTGAGTAATAGTAAATATTTTATCAATCTTACTTGTAAAGAGATGCTTTAATGGCATATAGCTATCTAATCTTCTCTCCTTATAAATATCATACCCATGTATTCTACTTACTAATTTGTAATTGTACTTTTGCTTTAAACTTTGTAAGGCGTATGTAGCCTCATTATGCCAATAAGTATAAACTACAGTATTTTCTACCTCTTGTTCATTTTTAAAATAATTGTTAAATAGATCACAATACCTTTGATAAGCATATACAGAAGATAAAAATGGCTTCACCCTTTTAATATTAATACCCACCTCAATAAAAAACTCTTTATAAAAGATTGGATTTAACATTGATTTTAAAATGTAATATACCTTATAAAAGATATTGGACTTTTTATTTATGATATAGTTATCAATTTTAATATGCTTTGGGAGAGTTCTATATTTCTCATGAGAATTAAGAGGTAAAACTGTTAAGCTAACATTATTATAGTAATTTACTTCTGTTTCTAAAAATTGCTCACCTGGATAATATGGAAAAGATGATGAAATTAATAGTATTTTTTTCATTATTAAAATTTAATTTCAATAATTAATGTATCTTTAAAAGTAAAATACTTAGATAAAAACAACTTTTTAAATACTTGCCTTCTACCTAAGACCCCATGTTCGTAAAAACCAATATTTTCAATCTTAAAACCTGCATCTGTAACAATTTTAGATAATGTATAAGGTGTAAACCAAAACCTATGATCTGTATTTATACACTCAATATTTTTTAAAGAAAAGATAAAATTATTTAATCGAAATGCATTTGGTGTAGTTAATATGATTTTATCAATATTATCAAATTTATCTCTAATAGATTTTAAAAATTCTACAGGGTTACCAATATGTTCTATAACATCTAGTATTAATAAATAATCAATTTTTTCTTTTGCAATCTCTTCAGGTATTTTATCATTGATGATATCTATTGCATAAAGATTTGTATAATTATAGTTATTTTTAATATAATCAATCCCTTTTTTATTAATATCGACTCCAAAACAAGTTTTAGAGTTATCAATTAATTTTTTATGTAGCCATATCCCTTTTTTAATTTTTTCATCAATAAGCGGGATATGATCAACAAACCCTAAATGTATTACTATTTTATTTTTTGATAAATGAAGAAGATAGTCATCTCTATTTAAATAATCACTTTGATTAATAAGCTTAAATTTAGCACCATTACTAAATTTAATTCCTTTTAGGTATTCTAACTCTTCATTAGTATAGTTCATCTTTTTCCTTTTTGACATAATATATAATTAAACAAATAAATATAAATAACATTACCGTCATCGACAAAGTCATAATATTTAATACCTCTAAAAATCCAAGCTCATTAAATATATATATTATACTAAGTGGAATAATCATATAGAAAATGGAAAAAATCAACATAATATCTTGCTTATTTAAAGTGATAAAAAGAGTAGAGAGCGGTGATGTTATAAAGTTTAAAAACAACCATGGTGTCATAATAGATGCTGCTTCACCTGCAAGTCTCCATTTATCACCAAAAACT
>JALUWO010000146.1 GCA_027019405.1 Candidatus Altimarinota bacterium
CTTTAAAATAGGAGAAAATTAAATGCAAAACTAAAGTGATAGGAACCTTTCTAAATAAAGGGTCAATATTGGGATTATTAGTACCATTTGCCATTGACACAAATGCTAAATGGCTTGGAAAAATTATGTTTCGTTTGAGAATTTGGTATAATGCCATAAAGTTGAAGATGAATTTACAGAAATATTCTGATGCTATCGACAAGTTATAACTAGAAAAATGAGGGGGAGAAATTTATGAATAATGAAATGAAAAAGAAGCTTGATGAGCGTTTGGTAAGTGGAGAGATTACTACAGAAGAATATCAAAAAATACTTAAAACTATTGAATCAAGTGCAACAGAGTTAGCTGAAGAGAGCGATGAACCAGAACAACCAACTACTACTTCAGTACCACCAAAAACAGATACAAGCGTATTAAATACATCCCAAGAAAAAGGGTTCTTGAAAAAACTCAGAGATGGAGATTATGGATTGGCAAAAACCTATTGGCTATATGGTATTATTGTGTCGGTAGTAGTGGGATTTTTGATTCGAATGATTTTTATGGCTATGAAAAAAGATGGAATTTTATTAGCATTTATTATTGTACTAATCGGTATCATCTATACTGCGTTGTTCCAATTACCTGGTTTGTGGCGAGCAGCAAGGAGATATCAGGGACCAAAAATATGGGCGATTTTAGGTCAAATTATTGTAGTGATAACTGCACTAGGCATTCCTTTTGTGCTGGTTCAATGGTCAAGATTACTTGAAATGGCAGGGATTTTATAAAAAGTAAATTTTTAAATGACCATTTAGTAGTTTGGTAAGGAGGAAAGTATAATGGCACTGATTTTTATTTCTCATAATTCAAAAGATAATGATGTAGTCGAGCAATATAAAAAAAGAATAAAAGAATTTGGTTTTGATTCAATTTTTTTGGATTTTGACGATGAAGATGGTATTCAAATCAATGAAGTATGGGAAGAGAGACTTTACAAAGAGCTTCACAAATCCAAAATTGCCATTTGTCTTATATCAAAGAACTGGATAGATTCTTGCTGGTGCCAAAAGGAGTATGCACTTGCCAAAACACTAAACAAAGAAACAATTCTCGTCAGTATAGAGGAAGATCAGAAAAATAAAAAAGAGGTTTTTCAATGGATCGGTGAGCATGTTCAACAAATAGACATAGTTGACAATCCTGAGGCATTTACAAAAATCTTGAAACATATCGATGAGTTAACTCGTAAAGTTTTTGACAAAGCTTATACATGGGATGAAACTAAGAATCCTTATCCTGGTCTCTCGCCTTTTACAGAAGATATGGCGGCGGTTTTTTATGGAAGAGAAGATGAAACGGATGCCGTAATTACGGAAATGACTAATCCCGAATCTTTGGCAACCATTCATGCGTTTTTGATTGTGGGTGCATCGGGAATGGGTAAATCTTCTTTATTGCAAGCTGGTGTTTTACCAAAGATGAAAACATTTGAAAAGTATAAAAAAGCTTGGCATATTTTGCCCACTATGCGTCCGGGTAAAGAGCCTTTGGGTAAGATGCTTCGTATGTTAATAAATGAGACTTTTTCGGATAAAGATAAAGTAAGGGAATTTTACGAACAAACCAAGAATGATATTAAAAACAATCGATTTGAAGAATCATTTAAAAAACTTCTTGATAGAATATTATTAAAATATCCCAATAAAAAAATCCTTCTTTCCTTAGACCAAGCCGAAGAATTTTTTATCGTAAGTAACAAAGAAGAAAAGGAACTGTTTTTTAAAGTTCTTTCTTGGATATTTGAACATTGTGATGAATTTTATACAATATGGACAATAAGAAGCGACCATATAGAAAAGTTTCAAACCTCTGCTTTACTTAAAAGCGTGCGTAAATATGCTTATAGCTATTTACTTGCTCCGATTAAAGAAGAGCATATTACTACAATTATAAAATATCCGGCTTACAAATCTGATATTGTTTTGGAAGAAGCACTTATAGAAAAGATGCGTAAAGATGTCAAAGATTCCAAAGCCTTACCTCTTCTTGCTTACACCCTAAATGAACTTACAAAGAATTTTTTCGAAAATCCTTATAAAAACAGAGAAAGAGTAGTAACGCTAAAAGATTATCTCTCTTTGGCAAAAAAAGGAGATAATCCGATTTATGCGATTGTTGAAACGAAAATTGAAGGAATATTTTCCAATCCGCTTAAAATTGATAATTCTTTGGATAAAAACAAACTTATTAAACAATGTAAGGAGCTGTTTTTATATCATCTTATTGATATTAATATCGATGGAAAAGCAAGTAAAAAAATAGCATTTAAAAACAATTTAACCCCTCTTTTACAAAAAATAGCCGATGCATTTGTCCAAGAAAGACTTCTTGTAAGCGGCAGTATTGAAAAAGAAAAAGAGAGTTTAATAACATATGAAATCGCCCACGAATCTATTATTCAAAGCTGGAC
>JALUWO010000147.1 GCA_027019405.1 Candidatus Altimarinota bacterium
AATAAACTAGTTTTAGTTTAAAGAAATTTGATGATATTGTCAATGGGAAGTTGGGATTAAGTAATATTTGATTCTATCTTTTTAACAATAAATCATAATAAATCTCTTATAGTAGATTCAAAAGCTAACTTATTATTATAAACATTATATCTTCATAATTCATTTATTTCATTAATATTAGACATATCACCATCTTTATGAACAAGTTCTGCTCTCTTTTTTAAAATAAAATACATAAAATTTAAATAACTTTTATTAAATTTATAATTCTGTAAGTTTATTTCTATATTTCTTTTAGATTTATTTACTATATATCAAAATTTAGTAGTTATAGACAAATCATCTGTCAAATCAAATTTGTTTTCTAATAATAAAAATAATTTTAAAAACAAAATAATAAGTGAATATAAATCCTCAATAAATGCAGCTGTTTTGTAATAAAAATTATTATTCAATGATTTGGTTTTTAAAAGTTCAAATAATATATAATTTATTCTATCTAAAAAATCCTCTTCATTATTATTTAGTAAATAACTAAAAATTTTATCTGTAGATATGTTTAAGCTAAATATATCTTTTAAATATAAATTAATAAAATTTACTTTTTTAATTCAAATTTTTTCATCCGATTCGGATATAGAAGATATATTCCTAGAAACAAACTCTGGATAATTATCAAAATAACTATGTTGCAAAATATTTAACCAAAACTTTTTTAGACTTTGTTCTTTAATAAATAAATTTTTATTTTCATCATATTTATTTTTTAAAATTTCTAATAAAAGCTTTTCTAACAAAGAAATATTTGAATATACTAAATTTTGTCTGGTTTTTGATATTAAATTAAGATATATTATACCAATACTATTCTCTGATATAAAAATAAAATATGTTTTAACAAAATATTCTATTGTATTTTTAAAGTTACTATCATAATTTACTAAAAAAGCAGATAATTCTATAAAAAATAAAGGATAAGCTCTTATTAAATTTAATAAAAAATATTTTTCATAATCTAATTTTTTTCTTGACTTAGTAATTAAATAAGAAAG
This sequence comes from Candidatus Altimarinota bacterium, assembly GCA_027019405.1. Taxonomy (GTDB): domain Bacteria; phylum Patescibacteriota; class Gracilibacteria; order BD1-5; family UBA6164; genus JALUWO01. The sequence continues at coordinate 1,053 of JALUWO010000147.1, forward strand.
TTTTTTAATAAGTTCTTTTTTGATTTTTTTATCTAAAGCTTCATTATTAAATCTATAAAACCATTTTATATATACCTTCAGCTTTCAAATATCATTTAATTCTCAGTTTTTAAAGGTATCTTGATCAGGAATATTTTCAATAAATAATTTAGCTAATTCTTTTATATCTATATTTTTTAAATCAATTTTATAAAGTCAATTAATTTTAGATAACTTTCAGGAAGTAGTTTTAAAGTGATTTATTGTTAATCAACAAGTATTTAAAAATGGAATAATTTTAAGTTCAATAAATTGATTTAAAGCTTTATAATTTTTACAAATAAATGTAAAATCATCAACATAATTTGTAAAGTATATATCATGACTATTATAATTAGCTTTAAAGCAAATATAGTCTCATATTTTTATCAATTTAACATCTCACAAATAATCTTTATAATCTTTATTATTAAAAAATTTAAGAAAAATATATAAACTAGCTAAAAAATCACTTCCTATTATATTTTGTGGAAGTCAGATATTTTCAAAACCACTTATTTTCTGTAAGGATTTTTTTAAAGAAAATAGTAATTCTTTATCTGAAGAGTCAAAAAATTGAGAAAACTCATAGATTAAATCATCATGATTTATACTATCATAAAATTTAGATATATCAATTTGTTTATAATATGCTCTATTATGTTGTATTTTGTTTCTACTTACTAATAATTCATCAAATCTTATATATTTTTCCCATAATTCTATGTAATGTACAGAATTAATTTTTCATTTTTCTATATCAAACTGATGAGAGTAAGAAAAATATTTATCTAACATAATAGGAATATTTGCTTTTTTAATTTTATCATATGTTTTCAGAATAATTTGATTTACAATAAGTTCATATTCTAAAAAAGAATATAAGTAAGGTAAATATATCTTTCTTTTCTCTCAATTTTGTTTATCTTGAAAATTTATATCTTTATGTAAAGAATAAGCATTTTTGATATTAAAGTACAAATTATCTATAAATTTATCATCAATTTTTTCTTCCCTATCTAACAAGGTTAAAAAATTAAAGAAATTAATAATAAAATTTTTAATTAATTCATTTCTTGATAATAAATAATTTGAATTAGAAAAGTAATCTTTTTGAGACAAATATCTAGATATCAATAAATTAAACTTTTCTTTTTTTCACATAATTTATATAAAAAAACTAAAAAATTATTTATATCTCCATCTTCTCCACATCCAACCTTCCACTTACAAGCTGTGGGATAAGTAAATCTCTTGTTTGTTTTAGGTTTTGATTTTGAAGTTGAAGGTTTAGGATTTCATCTAGGATAGATTTTGCAAATTCTCAAAATTTAATAATATTTTCTTTTGCTGGAAACTTAATTTTTA
>JALUWO010000148.1 GCA_027019405.1 Candidatus Altimarinota bacterium
TTCATTTAACTTTTTTATATACAACTTCTATATTAATATTTCAAATATGTTTTAGTGTCTTTTGTAATTCTACATCTTTTGTCTTTGATAAATCTATTACAAACAATAATACTATTAGATCTAAAAGAAAACCAGTTTTATTATCTTTAATATACTCTTCTATTTTTTTCTCAATACTAGAAGATAAATATACTAAATTTGGATCAATTAGAAAATCTTTAAGAAAATTTGTATAATAAAATTTATTTTTTGCCAATTTTCTATATGTTTCTATAGCTAAAGTCTTTATTATTGGCAATTTTACAAAATCATCATTCTTATGCAATTTATAAATTCATTTTATTAATTGCATTTGCATTATTTCATCAATAATAGTTTTGTTCTGAACATTATTTTCATTAATTAAATTATTGTCCATTTAAAATATTTATTTTTAAAAATTTAAAATCATTTAACCAAATCAGAATATTTCTCCAAAATAATAATTTATGAATATTTTTTCTTAAAGAAATACACTCATAATACTATCATCCCTATAATAACACCAAACATAATAGGAACTGTAATATTGATAGGTCATATTTGTGGAGGAATACCTAATATATTAGGATATATTTTTTCATTCTTAATGATATTAGTTAACTGTATATTTTTAACATGGTTTATTTGATTGTCAGATCATACACAAATTTTATTATATTTATTATTAACTAGTTCTACATAATATCTATATTTCTGAAGAATAATATTACAATTACCTACTTGAACTTTTGTCATATTTTTTGCTAATATATCTTTTACAGACAGTGAAACTAGTCCTTCTCAATATGTATGAAGTTGAGTAATATATTTATAAAAAGCAGATATATCAATTCTATGTGTATTTTGTGAAAGTAGATTAACTTTATTATATAACATTAATATACTATCACCATTCTGAACATGTTGATTATTTTGTATCAAGAAAGGTTTATATGCTACATTTGTCTTTATATACAAAAATATATCATTATTTTGATGTAGTTTTTGATTAATAATTTGATTATTTAGATTATTACTAATATTACTCGACATAATCCTGTTTTATAAAAAATAAATTAAATTAAACTATTAAATTTTAATTATGTTATAATATCTTTCAATATAATTATTATTCAAAATAAAGTTAATCAATAAAAAGACAACATTTCAATTCAAAACATAGTTTTAGAATATGCAAAATTATAGTAATAAGCTTCATTAAATTTTTTGATAATATGTCAAATAAGCTCTTTAAATAATTGTCATCCATCCAAAGCTGGAAGTGGTAGCAAATTAACTACAAACAAAGAAATATTAACTAATGCACATATTAAAAACAACATATATAAATTCATTAGATCATATTTTTCTTGCATACCTATATCTTTTCATATTCATACTATTGATTTAAATTGCATAAATACATCTGGGTTATGTATTGCATAATCAAGCGAATATAATGTTAATAATAATCATTTATTTATTTCATACATTGTATTATAAACTGTATTTGTATTAGTATTTGAAGTTTTTTTTCATAACCACATACTATTTCATACTTTTTTGTTTAGATATTTATAAATATCTTTATTAGTATTATATTCTGTTGATAGTTTATTAATACCTTCTATTTGTTTATGTGTCAGCTCTTTTATACTATTTGTATTTGTTAAGTGCATAGCTGAAAATAAAAATATTATTGATAATATTAAATTCATTAATACTCATCATGTTAATATTAAGAATTTCTGCCAAAATCTTTTAGTTATATACAAATTTTCTTTTTTAAGATTATATTTTTGTAATATATCTGACAATACAATTTTATTATCAGTTTTGGTAGTATTTCAAAGCTCTTTTATCTCTGTTATTGTATCATCAATTGGTCTAACAAATCCACCTAAAAATATATTTCTTATATTCCATTCAATTCATTTCCATTTAAATCATGTTATTTTTTCTCAAAATCATATACTAAACTCAACTATTTTAACTTTATTCAATGTGAAGAATATCAAATGTCATACTTCATGCAATAATATTGATAAAATCATAAATATAATAAATAAAAATACATAAGGATGATACACTAAAGTTAATAATAAAAAAACTATATTAGTTAGTATAGTTATAATATTATATGTTTTAATATGGTTATTAGTTAGGATTTTTTTATTAAAATTGTATAATCACAATCATAAACTAAACAATAATATAAATATAACAAAAAAAGAAGTTGTAGTTTTAATAACTATATCTTGATCTGGAACTATATTATATATTGCAAATACTAAGAATAATATAGGTATAATATAATACAATATTTTAGAATAGCTATAATTATTAGTCTGTCATACTTTAGAATGCTTTATATTTTTCATGTATTTAAAAAACAAAAATAAAAA
>JALUWO010000149.1 GCA_027019405.1 Candidatus Altimarinota bacterium
TATGATATTTAATAATTTTATATTTTTTATTTTCATATTTTGTGAGTATATAATTAACTTTTCTTTTTAAAAAAACAGTTAGAATGAAGCTATTCTAACTGTTTTTTTTAAAATCTCCCATTTTTCTTTTCATTTTTTTCTTATTTAAATAAAAATAATAGCTAGAGTATATTTGTATATTGAAATAATTTTTTTATTAAATTTCATTTAAAATTAAAAGACACTATGCTAATTTTAAACATTTTTTTGACAGATAATGAAATGAAAAAATGGAAATACATTAAATATATTTTAAAATATATCATTTACAATATTACTTTAAAATGTCAAACCCGCGGGAAAAAATCGTCCAAATATATTTTTTTCATATTTAGGATTTGTCCTATTAAAAAAAATCCCCTAAAAAAAATTTTTCAAAAAAATAATCCATCATCATCAGGGTGGCGGGTGGGGATGATGTTGAGTTATATTATAAAGTTATATTATATAGTTATATTCCTCGAAAAATGCAATCTCTGAAACTCCTCATATTGACTTAATTTTGAGAGTTTTTTTTTTGAAAAACCACCCCCACCGGTTACAAAAACCACCCCCACCGGTTACAAAAACCACCCCCACCGGTTACAAAAACCACCCCCACCGGTTACAAAATTATTTAAATTGCAGATAAATAAAGGGTTTTAAAAAAATAAAAAAAAAGACGAAATTTTTTCGTCTTGATTTTTTTATTTTTTGGATTATATTACATCCAAAGTTAAAAAAAACAGAGGCTCCGCAACCTCATTGGAATAGTTATACATAAAAAATCTTTAATTTCAAGACTTTTTAAAGGAAAATATATAAAACTATATCAATGGTTGAGCTGTCTCTGTTCAATCATTTTTATTATATAAAATACAATATTATGTATACAGTTACGGAAAAAGAAAAGCAAAAAGAAAAAGAAGCATATAAAATGTATAGCCAATTTGATACATATAGTCCAGTTGGAAAATTACAACCTGCTTTTTTGCTTAGAGATAATAAAGAAGAAGTAATGATAGAAAACTTTTCTTTAAAAAATACAGGATTGATATTAAATAATATGGCTTCTATTTTACAAGAAAAAATAACATGAAAGAAAAGTAAATATAGTAGATATATTGATTATGATTTAATAGCTTCTAAGATAGTTATCTATACTCTTCTTGTTTTTAAAATGAGAATTATGAAAGTAGTGATTGAAAGAAAGACAGAAAATGTATATTTGAAGTTATCTTTAAAAGATCTCATTAGGAAAAAAATTTTTACTAGAAAGTGGTTATCAGAAAAAAAAAGAAAAGACAAAAAGTTTAAAGAAATATTAGCCTGAATGATAAGTGATTTAGGGTTGGCTATGTTGTTTTTTAGAGATGAAGAATTGAAAAATATAGAGGAATTTACTAAAAAACAAATCTTTTGAGAAGAATTTGCACAAGAATTAAAAGAAGAATTAGAAGATAATTGAGAAGGTGCTTTTGCTGGACATTTATTTAAATATGTAACTGTTACTGATGAAAGTATTTTCATTACTGTAAATGCTGATATGGTAAGAATGTTATTAGATTATAGTAAATGATTTGTATATTATCCTTGGAAAGATATAGAAAGATTTAAAAGTTTTCCACAGATGCAATTATATTTTATAATGGCTAGAGAATATTATATAAATAAATGAAATTTTGTAATAAAAGTTGATAATCTTGTAGAAAAATTAGATATAGAGTATCCTGAAAGTTATACTACTAATCGGCTAAAGAAAAAATATATGGACAAATTTATTCAAAGATTTGTTCAAAGAGCTGAAAAAGAAGATGTAAATTTGAATATTAAAGATGTTTCATATAGAAAAAATAATGTTGGAGAAAATATTCTTGTTATAGATTATGAGATTGATTTTGAAAAATGGAAACAAGAGTGATTAGAGAAAGCAAAGAAAAAAGCTAGAGAGCTACAAGAAAAATTTAAAAAAACTGTAAAGAAGAAAGATAAATTATGATTATTTAATGATGTTATAAAAGAAATGGATAACTCACAATCAGAACAACAAGGACAATCAATAACTACAACAAATGATAATACAAAAAATATTAAAACTGCTAGTGTAACTAAATTATATGAAGACATAACAGAAATTTTAGAAAAAGAAGGAATGTCCGATAGAATTGTTATAACTGAAAATGATTTAAAAAGAAATTTAGAAGACAAAAAAATAAATGATAATAATGATAATTTACTAGATTATGTTTGAGATTTAGTTCAATATATTAAAGAATTAAATAAATGAGACAAAAAGTGAATTAAAAATGAAACATGATTTTTCTTATATAGTATTAAAACACACAAAAAATTACCTAATTTAAAATATAACAGTGGATGAGATATAAGACAAGCATTATCTCATATTCCTAGTGTATCATATAATGCCAATGAATTAACAGAAGAAGAAATTGATAGAATTATGAATGAAAATTAAATTATTTTAAGAATAATTCCATTTTTCAAGCAATAAATAATGTTTCTTCTGTTCAATCTGTAAAATATTTTAATGCATTATCGATAGTTTCATCGATATTAAACATAGTTAATTGAATAGGATCCTTATTAGTTAAAGTCCCTATTTTCTTTTTACCTCAATTTAAAACAATATATATGTTATATTTGTATTTTACAGTAGAATAATGAGAAGTTATTCAAGTTATTTTTTTGATTTCTTTTAATAATTTTCCTCTTTTTTTCTTAATATTACCTGATAAATTTATTTTCCTACTTACTTCTGCTAAAATATTTCAATCTATATTAACATATTTTCTTATATTAAAGATACTTGATATTGTTTTTTTAATATAAATATCATCATAAAATATGTGCTTAAATTTCTTTTTTATTCAATAATGTAGTATCTCTTGTAGAACTTGTTTTTTTTCATATTCAGTTATTTGTTTTTCTTTTACTTCAAAATTTAATAAATCTTCTACTTGTTCAAATGTTTCTGCATAAGATGATCTAATCTTTTTTAAAATTTTATTATTACTACTATTTAGTAGATTATCCCAATCTATTATACTTTCTTCTTTATCCTTTTTCTTAAAATCTTCATTATGTATTATATTTTCATAATCTGATTGTATTGATATACTTCAAATTTCGATATTTTTTTCTGTTATGTATCAGGCATCTAATAAAAAATCTATCATTTGTGATTTAGATATTTTATATACATCTTCTAAGAATGAAAATAATTGTATCCAACTTAATTCTTTATCTTGTAATGTATCAATATTTCATAAATTATATTCTGATAATTCTTTATTCATCATATTTACATGAATTGATAACTTAATAGATTTTATATTAAAGTCTATTACATTTATTCTAATTATGGTATTCTTATTATGTATGTTTGAGTTATAATTTATTACAATTAAGTTATTTTTACTTATAAAATTTAAATATAATTCTTTAAACTCATTGTCAGTCTTTCATATGTTAGTATCTAGTTTTCAATACTCTCATAAGGTTTTAATATTTAATAACATTAGTTCTTTTAACTTATCTACCTCTTTTTCTTTTTTATTTATTTCACCTTCTTCTCTTTCTTTATTTTCTAAGTTTTTGTTTTCAATCTGTTTGTGATTTTGTATATATTGTGCTTCTATTATTTTTAAATTTTCAAATGCTTTTTCTAAAGTGTCATTTATAGATGTTTTTTTTCATGTATTATCTTTATTCTTAAATAATCTATCTAATAAAAGTTTAAAGTTATATCATAACATGCGAATAGCATTCTTATCATCAGTTTTTAATTGAGATATAAGAGAATATAACTTCATATGTCATCATCAAATAAAATATTCAAATCTACCACTATAAAATATATGTGTTAGTTGATTATACAATAATGATTGTATTTTCTTTATATATTCAAATTTAGTAAAATATTCTGGACTTAATTTGGCATAAATATCTAAAGTTGATAGGTAATAAATATTTATTACCTTTTTGAATACAGCTAATAATGTAGTTTTTTCTTTTTCTTGTCAAAATAAACTATCTATTGCTTTTTCATTAATTCATTGTTTAAGTAAGTAAGATTTATATTTATTTACTACACTAATATATGATTTGTTAATAAAATCTAGTTTTTTTTCATCTAATTCTATTGTTTTAGCTATACTACTTTCTGGCTTATATGTTGTAATTAACATAGTTAAAACTCAAAAAACTATATATTCTACCATATACTCTAGTCAGTAAGGTTTATCAATGCTAATTATATTTATATAATTGAAAGTAGGGGTTTTTATAATAGTTTTATATTTATTAGGAATAGTATTTTTTTTAAAATTTTCTAGTAAATTGATCCTTGTCATAATAATTCATTTAAAGTATTAAAAATATAAACTATAAAAGCTAAATTAACAGAAATATAATTAATATTGATATTTAAGTTATATCATTAATATATTTATTAAATAATTATTTAAAT
>JALUWO010000150.1 GCA_027019405.1 Candidatus Altimarinota bacterium
TTTATTTTTATAGTTTATATTTTATTTAATTAAATTTAAAATACTATGGATAAAATAGAAGAATTATATCAAAAAGCAATGAAGGAGATTACTAAAAAAGAAGAAGTAAAATATACATATAATACATGAGTTGCACATTCTAATGTATATGAATATAAAGGGGGTGCTTTGTTTAAGGACCCTAATCCTTTTAAAAGTAAAAAAATGCAAGAAAACTTTTTTGCTGATGCATATTTTTATGATTTAGAAAGTATTACTGAAAGATGATTAGATTTAGAGGAACAAGTTACTGATTATTTTAACTTAATAGCAACAAACTATAATGGGAAAAACATATATGAAACTTTATATCTTAAAAAAAGGTAATTCTAAATCTTTATTTTGTATATTTTAGTGAATGAAAATTCTAAAAAACTCTTGTTTTTTAATTTATATCATTATTTTAGAAAGTACTATTTTATTTTATGAAATTTGATAAATGAAGAACAAAGATAATAGTATGTGAATTGGTATGGTTGTAGTTATAGTTTTGTGAATATTAATAGCTATGGTTTCTCCTAGTTTTAGAGAAAGTCATGACTTAGTTAGAAACGATGTTAGAATTAAAAATATGAAACAATTAAAAACTATAATTGAACAAGCTATACAATTTAATAATGGTTATGTGACATTGTCAGATGATATACATTGTGTTAATGATAAATTGATAAAAGAATTAAACATTCCCACAGATTTAATACAAAATAAGGATATATTTAAAGATATAGGCTTAAATTGGATAAATTATTGAACTAAAGTCTGATGATGTAGATGAAAATATTGATTTGTATATAATGAAAAAGAAGATAAGATATGAATAATAGCAACAATGGAAACAGAAAAAAATAATAGTGAAAGTAAACAATGAAATGCTAATATTGATCTAAAATATTATAAGAACTTTCCTAATATTGGTTTATGACATGAAGAAGATAAATTCATTAATGTATTTGATGCTAATAAATGGAAACTATGAAATAATAATAAATGAAACAGTTATGTTGAGATTATTGATATAAAAAAGTTGAGACATTAGAATATTAATACATTAATTCTTGATATTTATTTAATAATGTTTAATGTTAATTTGTATTTATTTAATTAATTAAAATGAAAGTATGGAGAAAAAAACAATACAATGACAAGATGAAAATATTAAATATGAAAAAAACTTTTGAAATGTAATCAAAAGTTTTTCATGGGGATTATTTAAAATTTTGTATATATCATTATGAACTGTTGCTATATTATTTATTATATGGTATTTTGGTAGTAATTATTATTACAATATGGGATATAGTTATTGACAACAATACACAAAAAAAGCAGTTATGTATGATTTAATAAATGCAAGTCAAACTTGTAAGATTATAACTATTTGAACTAAAAAAGATAAAAATTTAACTAAACTTATTAATGTTGCTTGTTTAAAACAACAAGCACAACAAGCACAACAAGCACAAACTCAATCATCAGTTAAACAAAATAATAATACACAAAAATAATAAAAATTTAAATTAATAATTAAAAACTCACAATACTGATATATTGTGAGTTTTTAATATTTGTATATTGGTCTTCATATTTCTAAGGACAAATATATACAAAACACCATACATTTTATATATTTTTTCATAAATTTTTTATAAAAACTCCTTGTTTTTTCATATATATCATTATACTAAACATAATACAGTGTATTATGTTTTTACTATATTATAATATCATTATGTCTAACAATATTATTACATTTCAATCTTACTATGGTTGATTTTTATTTGATATAGAAGTTAAAAAGTTTCTACATCTAGTAAGAAAAGAATTTATTACAGAAGAATTGTGGTTTAAAGATATATGATATATTCTTAATAATAAATACTTAATTGATAAAGAAAGAATGTGATATTCTGATGAAAAAGAATTTGTTAAAGTATATAAAAAAATAGGAGACAAATTATGGTTTCCTAAATGACATTTTTATTTAGTATGAGCTCCTTTTTTAGCATTACTTGCAGATCTAAATAATCTAAAATTTAAATATATAGAAAAGAAACCTAATAAAATAAAATGATTTGAACTGTTGCAAGAATTACAATTGTTTAAACATCAACAAAAAATAGTTGATAAGATAGTTGATAAAGGTACAAACCAAATAAATTTAATTAAAGACTATCTACCTACTTTAATAGAAAATAGAATAACTTATGCTAATTTATCTACTGATAAACTAGTAAATTTGACAAAGCAACATTTCCCATTTTTAGAAAATGATGTATATGCTGGGTATGTAATATCACCAGCTAGATCTGGTAAAACTATAACTATGTTAGCATTAGCACAGCAATTAAAATTAAGGACTTTAGTTATAGTTGGTAAAGAGCTTATATTTAATCAGTTTAAAAATAGAATAAAACAATTTACTAACCTTGATATAGAAAATGAATGTAGATTTTACCAATGAAAAACAAGTTTTGGTAAATTTAATGATGATGTACAAATATGAGTTGGTATGATACAAACATTATCTAAATTGTTTATGGAACCTGATCCTAAGAAAATTGATATTATAAAAGAAGAACTTTCACAATATGATTTAATATTAGTAGATGAAGCACATGGTGTAGCAACTCAAACATTTATGTCTGCTATATCTTGAATACATTATAACAAAATATTTTGATTTACAGCAACAAGAATGAGATGAGATGGTAATAATAGATTATTAGATTATTATATTGGTAATACTATTATTAGAATTGAACAAGATGAAGTATGAGATATGGTATATGATATTAATATATATTCCAAGAAATATATAGTAGAGGAACCTTTATGATTTCTAAAAATAAAAAATACAAGAAGTTGACCAGTAGAATATTTAGATAAATGGGCTGTTAAAAATTTGTATAATGATAATACTAGAAATAATATGATAGTTAATATGGTTATTGATGCTATTAAAAATAATAGGCTTATTATTGTAATATGAGAGATGTTAGATCATTTAGATTATCTACAATGGTTAATAAATGATAAAGTAAAAAAGCTATATAAAATTGATAAGGATGTTGCTTATGTTATTAATAGTAAAACTAAAAAGAAAGACAGAATAGCAATATTAGAAGCTTTTGATATAGCATGAAAGAAAAGAGCAGAATACGAAGAATTTTATCCTAAAGTTTTATTAGCAACAGCTTGACTATTATGAGAGGGGTTTGACTGACCTTATTTTGATACTATCTTCTTAACTGCTCCATTATGAGCAAAGAAAAAAGAGAGATGAGATGATGGTAGAGGTAATTTAGTACAAGTTATTAATAGAATTTGAAATAAAGTACCATGAAAAAAACAACCTATTTGTGTAGATATAATAGATATAGAACCAGAAGGTGTATTAGTTAATATGGCAAGAAGTAGGTTTTGGAATGTATATAAAGATAAGTATAGAGATTTGAAACATAATTTTTATACTAAGTGAGATTGGAGTTTTTTAAATCATAATAAATAATAAGATGTGTGTACCACTTCAAAATATATTGTTATTTTTTCTCTGTTTTATAATTATAATTGAAATAATATTCATGATTTCAATTATAACTTGTTGTGAAGATAGTGAAGATGATAGGAATAATCAAAATTAATTTAATAGTTTAATAAGTTTATTTAATTAAATAACTGTTAATATGACAGATACTAATCCATTTGAATGAGTAAATCCATTTGCAAATAATGCAGAAACTGATATATTGGATGTAAATCCATTTGCAAATAATGCAGATAATAATCCTGCATGAAATGTTGAACAAAATATTTGAAATATATGATGAAATATAACAGATACTTGAGTTCCAGTTGAGCAATCAACTACTCAAGATTTTTGAGGATTTGAAAGTTGAGATATTAGGGAACTTCTTAAAAAATTAGGTAATGATAATAGAACATACAATAAACTTGTAGATAAAATTGTTAATACCTGTATTTATAGGAAAACAAGTTTAAAACCTTCTAATAAAATTAAAGTTGAACAGATAGAAGATGTAAGGGATTATAAAAGATGAATTGTTACTGTAACATTTAATCCATTATCATTGCAATATAATTTTAAACCATCTACTATGTCAGATGAAAATGATTTTTACAATACAGTAATTTCAGTTGATAAAGATTTAGAAAAACTTTCAAAAGAAATATATAAGGATAATGAAGAGGAAACAGGTGTAAGATATGTATTACCACATATTAGCAAGGTATTAGTTGCTAATAGTAATTTTGTAGATAAAAATAAAATATGGAGAATATGGAAACAACATGATAATACATTTAATATATATTTAGGTGATACTTTAGCAGGAGAGAAACCTGACAGTCTTAAAAAAATACATGAGAACTCTAATGAGGTTGTTGTTGAAGCATCTGATATGGCAAAAAATATTGGTATATGGGGACAGCCTGGTTCAGGTAAATCGGTTTTATTAAGAGGTATGATGTTATCAGCTATTGCTAAAAATTCTAATATGTTTAATTTTCTTGTTTTAGAAAAGGAAATAGATTTCCTTAATTTTTTTAGATTTAAAAATGTTAAGTTTAATGACGCAGTAGGTAATATGAATATTGAAAAAATATATTCTTTATTTGTATATCTAGCATTGGAATATAAAAGAAGAAATGTATTGTTTCAAGAAATATGATGAATTTCAAATATTAGAGCATATAATAAAGCCGTATCAGATGATAAAAAAATGCCTTTAATAATATTAGTAGTTGATGAATATAAGGAATTAAGAGATACATTAAAAAAACAAAGTATATGAAAAATGGATCTTGATAAAGAATTTGGTAATTCATTAGCTTGATTATTACAAGTTTCAAGGTGAACCTGAATATTTGCTTGGTTATCTACACAAAAAGCAACTGATGCAGAAGGTATTCATAAGAAAGTAAAAGATATTACTAACTCTGGTATAGTTTGACATACTGATGAAGGTGGGCAATTTGGATCTTTAACATATAGTGAAAGGAAAATAGCTAAAACAATTAAGCTGTGAGACTTTATCACATTTGGTGAAATATGAAAGAACTTTTTTAGATGTCCATTTTGGGATGCTAATCATATAGAGGAAGAAGAATTTTATGATAGAATGCCTTTAAAAGATAATTGGCAAGATTTAACTGATACAGATATTTTAAGAGAATATTCAAATAACTTTATTGTAGATACAATAGAAAAAATAGCAAATGAACTTAAAATTGAACTTTTTCAAATAAAAGAAAATTTATACAAATCATATCATGTTGATATATGATGGATAAATGAACTAAGATGACTTAGGAAGTTAGCAATGATAGTATTTCTAAATTTATTTCTTGATTGGTTTGAACATTCAAGAGAATTAATGTTAAATACTACTAATATACCTGCTGAATTTGATTTAGAGAATATATTAACAGGTCTTAAATCAAGATCAGAATATAAACCTTTCTCATTGTTGTTTGATTTCTTATTATACTTATACAATATAAATTATGCAGATTTTATTAAGTCAAACTTTAAATTTAGTGCAAAAAAGAAAATTTTAGAAGAGGGGTCAGAAGAAGAAAAAGAACAAGTAGTATCTTTTTATACTCAAAAGATTATGGATATGATGGATTATTCACTTAAAAATATTAACTTTGGTGATTAAAAAGAGTGATTAAAATTTACTTAATAATTAGAATGATGGGATGTTATCTAATTTACATATAATGCTAAACAATTTATTTTGACAAGGAATATTATTAATATTTTTAAACATAATAGCTATTTGATTATTATTTTTTAATACCTATGAAGATTTTAAATATAAATCCATTAATGCAGTTCTAACTATACTGGCTATTATACTATTTGTTATATTATGATTTGTATATCATGTTCCTTGGGGAAATATATTAGTAGTAGTAATATTATTCTTTATATATAATGCATTATTGTCTGTGTTTATAAAAATATTTTCTGGTGATATTATATTGTTGCCATCATATGTTATATTATATTACATTGTATTTCAAAATATTACATCTGATTGGATTATAACAAAAATAGCTATATATTGGTTATTAAGTATAGTAGTACTACTTCCTATAATAACATGGTGAAGGTTTAAAATGTATGTAAAAAAAAATAATATAGATACAGGTAATATAGAAAAAAAAGAATTAATGGAGCTAAAAGAAAAATATTGAATACCAGCTTTGCCAGTTATGACTTGATTATTTGTATTATATGTAATAATATATTTAATTATAATATAAATTAAAATTTAATAGTATAAGACTAATTATTTAATTATTTAATTATAAAATTATGAAGAAAATAGAAATTAATAAATCTACTTTATCTAAAATTGAAAAAATTATTAAATGACAAAGTATAGATGAGATTAAAAATCCACAAAAAGAAAAAATATGAAAATTATTATTAGAAGAAATATCAAAAAAAAGTAAATTAAGTATCACAAAAATTGCTAAAGAACATATAGCAAAAATTTTTAATATTTCTGCAAATACAGCTAATACTAGTCAAAAATATATAAAAACTGCAAAT
>JALUWO010000151.1 GCA_027019405.1 Candidatus Altimarinota bacterium
CAAGAAGAACCTAAAACTGATAATATAGATGATACAAAACAAGAAGAAGTTGTAGATGATATATTGTCAGATTTATGAAATACATTTTGAGCATTAAATATTAAAAAGCAAGAAGAACCTAAAGCTGATGATATAGACAATACAAAACAAGAAGAGGTTGTAGGGCAAGAAGAACCTAAAGCTGATGATATAGATGATATAAAACAAGAAGAAGTTGTAGAGCAAGAAGAACCTAAAGCTGATGATATAGACAATACAAAACAAGAAGAGGTTGTAGAGCAAGAAGAACCTAAAGCTGATGATATAGACAATACAAAACAAGAAGAGGTTGTTCCTGAAAAAAAACCTATTGAAATAAAAAATAATGAAAATAATGAAAATAATGAAAATAATGAAAATAATATAGAAACTATTAATACAATACCACAAAATTCTATTAATCAAACAATAGAAGAACCCCCACAAAATTTAGAAACTACTATTGATGAAATACAAGTACCACAACAAGATATTAATGAGATTGAAGATATTAATAATGATAATGGTATACAAAATATTGAAAATAAATGAATAAAAGAAAAGATATTAAAACTTTTAAATAATAAAAAAATATTAGCTTGAGTTTGAGTATTTATTTTAATTATTATCTTTACAGTTCTAAAGCTTGTCAATAATACAAATGTAAATATAAATAATTCATGAAATTCTAATAATATTTGAAATAATGTACAAACTCGTAAGTCACAACAACAAGTACAGGTAAAAGAAAATAACAAAATAAAAGATACTACTCAAGTAGTAAAAATAGAAGAGAATAAAATAAAGGTACAGAAAACTGTAGAAAATTTTATAAATAACCTAAAAAATGCGGGGATAGAATGAATACCAGTAAAATATAAATGACAATTATTTATACCAATGAATGTATTCTTATCTTATTATGCATCTACGCCTAAAACAAAATGAGCAGTATCTAATTTGGTAAGAAATATAATACAAAATGATAACGATTTGAATAATATAGATGTAATATATATAATGTTTAAACCTTATGTTAATGATACAACATTGCAAACTACTTGTCAAATTAATCATTCAACAGAAATGGATTGTAGTAATATACAAGCTCTTAGAAAAAACAATTTGTTAATAGAGGAAGCAAAAACTATGATGTCACATAAAATATGATATTTTAAACAGTTATGAGTAATGTTGTTTGTTGATAAAACTACTTATACTATAATGAGTGATACAGAAGGTAGACCACTTAATATTAATACATTAATAGCTAAGAAAATAGAACCTTTATTTGATAAATTATCAAGTCAAGAAGTTTGATATATAAAAGCATTATTGGATAATAATTCAGGAGTATATAATATCAATTTTTCACCTATTAGAGCAGGGAAAAATAAGTTATTTACAAATCTTCAAAAAATAAATGCAAAAGCTCAAAAATTGAAAAAATGAAATATAGATGAAATACAAAAAGAAGCAATAGATTGGTTACAATATTATGTTTATTTGGTATTTAAAGCATTTACTTTAAAAGAATAAAAATGAAATTAAAAACTATATTAAAAATTATTGGTATAACATGAATATTTGTTAATATTTGACTATCTTTATTTCTAGGATATAAAATATATAATAAATATAATGAACTTGAACAGAAAAATTCAAGTTTTTCTATTATAGATAGAAAACAATTTAATCAAGAATTATATTCTAAAGCATATACTATTGATAATGATTTAATCAAATATATTTCAAAAAAGATATTTCTAATAAATTTTAAAAATGGAGATAAATATATGAATATAGAAAATTTAAATGTTAATAAAGATTATTTACTTAAGGTTATTAAATTATATTCTAATTATAGTTTTAATAAATTTAATCAATTAAATAGTTGTGATAAATGGTTTTGGTTAAAAGATACTAAGAAATGAGATTGAAAAAATAAAAAAAAAGAAACAACAAAATCTAAAAAGAAATCTAAAAAGAAAGATAAGATAAAAGCAGTTTATTCTTCTTGTATAGATTATATGCATAATTATAAAAAAACTAATAGTAATTTATATTTACCACTTATTACTGAATTAGATATTAATTTTGTAAAAGAATATAATAATTTGTCAGGTGATAGTATTTGAGTTATAGAAGATGTGTATAGTAAATATTGTAATGATAAAGCAATATGAATAAGAGATATAAGTGTTGATAAAAATCAAAAAA
>JALUWO010000152.1 GCA_027019405.1 Candidatus Altimarinota bacterium
ATACTCACAAAAATCTCTGAAATACAAAATGTTGTCAAGGATAATAAAAACTTTCTACAGATTATCGCTGTACTCAGTGCTTATACTCAAAAAGAGTTAGGGTTTATGTGCGAAAGTTGAGTAATTGTCTTGATAAATATAATATAATTGGGACTAAAATATCCCCCAATCCAAAATTTAACAATAAAAAAAGCAATATTATATATTCTAGTTTATTTCTTCCTAAAGCGTAAAGATATAAACCTATACCAACAATACCAATATCATAAAATGCTGAAAATATAAAACCATTAGCAGTTTTAACATGCAGATCATTAAAGTATTGAGTCAGTGCGAAGTCTCCTGCTCCAAGTCCATGTCCAAAAAATAAAGTTGAAATTTCTATTGGGTGATTGGTAAATAATGTTATTCCTACTAATCTTACCATTCCACTATTAACAAAAAAATTATGAAAAGATAAACCCACTAAATAATATAAAGTAATTATTCCTATAATAATTATTACATAGATTCCTTTTTTAAAAGTTAAAAGTTTTAAAAATCCAACATAGCTAAAAGCTAAATAACTTTGTGTCAATAACATTAGTATATAGAGAGCTATTTTATTGAAAAATGAATTATCATACAGAAGTAAAGGACTAAGTAGCATCCCTAAGTATGATGGTTCAGACATCAAAAGTTTCAATCTCTCTAATGGAAAAATTTTACTATCTGGAGTCCAAAAAATATACTCATTAGAACTTAGAGCTATCAATGCGAAAGACAGTATTATTAATATATACACATATAGATATTTATATGTTAATAGCTTTTTTATATCAATAACTTTTTCTATCGATCTTAAAACTTCCGCAAGTACTAAAACTACTCCTACTAGTAAAATAGAACCTATTTTAGAACCATTAAAAAGGAGTAAAAGAACTAAAATAGAAGATGAAATAATCCACTTTTTACTATAAATATGATTTGTAAATATATAAATGAACATTAATAATGATAGAACCAATTGGGATAACACTATTATGCCTTTATTGGCAATTTGAGATTCTATGAAAAAACCAGTTGTAAGTGCTGCCATCAATATCATAAATAAATATTTTTTTTCGCTTATAATTTTCATACTAACTATCTATAATACTTTGATGATCACTAATCAACTCAATAGCTAGTTCATCCCAACTTTTAATATTGACTGTAAATGAAGTTTTGTCAAAAGCCAACGCTTCTTCAACACACTGTTTAATACTATTTTTATCATTATAATCATAATAAAAAAAGTTTTTTCTATGATGAGCAGGAATAACTGACGGTGCAATAATAGGGAGTTTACAATAACTATATTGTAATACTTTGAGACTATCAGAGAGTGTCTCTGCTACACCGTTATAATTACTTATAATTTGTAATCCTGTTGTTGCGAATTTTACATAAGGTATTGTTTCTTCAAAAGGCATATACCCATAATAGATTACGTTCCTTTTTTTAATTATAGGTTCAAATGTACCTATAATATGAAATAAATGATCTTCATATATTGAAGAAGCAATATCAATGAAGTCTTGATCTAAAAGAGAATTTCCAACAAAAATATGGTTTATTTTTTCAGTATATGGTGAAAATTTTGCTTGATCATAAATTTTTTTATCTATTCCATGAAAATGTAGCTTTACATTATCTGGAGACAATGCTACAAATTTATCATACATTGTTTTAGTGGGAACACTTACAAGATCAAATTTAGTTAAAATACTTCTTTCATAGTCAACTGTTACTTTAGGTGCTTTTAATATCTCTATGTCATCTGACATTCTATAAATTATTTTTGCTGTTGGGTTTATCAATTTTACTTTATCAAAAAACATAATGGAGGACATGCTTTCAAAGACAATATAGTTAGCAGTACGAACCTCTTTTTTACTCGTAATACTTAATTTAAAAAATACTTTAGCAAGTAGTTCAAGAACTTTGGAGTTTCTAGATACTGCTGGTTGAAACAAACTAGTATTTATTACCGACTTAACTCCATTAAAGTTCATAGGTTTAATCACATTTTTAGAAAAATCTTTTTCATAAATCTTGCTATCTTTTCTTAAGAAAGTCAATAAACTTATAGCTGCTGATATGAAAACAACTTGAAACCCTCTATCTTTAAATGCATTAGCAAGGAAATGAAAACCTGCTTGTCTCTTTGAATTATAATAGTGCCAAGATAATAAAACTACTTTTTTCATTTCAGTAATTCTCCATATTTAGATTTAAACTTTTAAGTGTTTTTTTGGTTCGTGGATGAAGTGGTAAAATTATTTGTTTATCTTTTGCTATCTGATTTAAAGCATCAAATATATTTCTAAGTCTATTTTCATCATCGGTATTTTCTGCTCTATGAATGGTACAAAGGATAAAATCATCTT
>JALUWO010000153.1 GCA_027019405.1 Candidatus Altimarinota bacterium
GCTGTTACAATTATTCCAAGTTCATTTTCATGAATTTTAAAAGATTCATATAAACTCTGACCTGAATTTATTTTATGATAAATATCTTCAAAAATTTTTTTTAAATGTTTATCTTTAATACCAGGTATTGTTTGGGAGAGAACCATATCTATTGAAATACCTGCATCAAGCATTACATATAATTGATCCAATATTGCAATTAATTCCTCTAAATTTACTTTTCTTTCAAAAACTTTTTTTTTAAATTGCTCTATTAATGAAGGCTTTTCAATTTCTTGAACTTCTTTAATAATTCCCTTATATCTTCTTTTAAAGATTTTTAAAGCATCCAATGTAGAAGACGCTTTTAAATAAATACTTTTTACTTTACCTTTTTGTATATAATCAATTTTATATATTATCAACTTTAACAACCCTTAATATTTCTTCAACTGTAGTAATCCCTGCTTTAAGTTTGTTCATTGCATCTTCTATCATAGTTATAAATCCTGTTTTTTTAGCTTCTTGTAAAATAGTTTCCCTATCTTTACCTTCGTTTATCAATTTAGAAATTTCACTGTTTACAATTAAAATCTCACTTATCATCTCTCTTCCGTAATATCCTGTAAAATTACAGTATTTACAACCAGCTCCTTTATAAAAAGTTATACCTTCAGGCAAATAATCTTTTAATAACTCTAATTCTTCTTTTTTAGGATGATATTCGATTTTGCAATGGGGACATATTTTTCTAATTAATCTTTGAGCAACCGCTCCAAGCATAGAATCAGAAACCATATAAGCTTCGGCTCCCATTTGAATAAGTCTTGTAATAGTGCTTATTGAATCATTTGTATGAAGCGTCCCAAGCACTAAATGCCCCGTAAGAGAAGCTTGAATAGCTGATGAAAGTGTATCCGTATCCCGAATTTCTCCTATCATTATAATATCTGGGTCTTGTCTTAAAATATTTTTAATAACTCCGGCAAAAGTAAGACCTATTTTATAATTTACAGGTATTTGCTGCACTAGTGAAAGTTCATATTCTATAGGATCTTCAATTGTTATTATTTTCTTTTCTGGGCCTTTTACTTCATTTAATGCAGCATAAAGAGTCGTTGTTTTACCACTTCCTGTAGGACCTGTTACAAAGACTATTCCATAAGGTGATTTTATTAAGAATTCCAATCTTTTCAGATTATATTCACTCATTCCAAGTTCATTCATTTTTAAAAGTATTTTTTGTTGGTCAAGGATTCTTAAAACTACGCTTTCACCATGTAAAACAGGAGCTGTGGAAACCCTGAAATCATAAGATTTATTATCATAATCTTTTGTAAATCTTCCATCTTGCGGTTTTCTTTTTTCACTTATATCCATATTGGAAAGAAGTTTTATTTTTGAAACTAATGGTGCATAAATATCATCATTAAAAGAAAAGAGTTCATTTAAAACCCCATCTATTCTACCTCTAATTAAAAAATTATATTTTTGAGGTTCAATATGAACATCTGTACATCTTTTTTTGATAGAATCTTTTAAAATAAAATCTACAAAATCATCTATTGCCCCTGAAGTTAAAGTAACCGTTTCATTCAAATCATTTTTGATTTTTTTTATTAATTCTTTTGCTTTTTGATATCTTTTCACATTTTCTATTACTGCTAAAATATCACGGCTAAAAGCCAAATAAATTTTTGCATCTTTATTTACAAGTCTTTTAATGGTATCTATTATATCATAATTCAAAGGATCAGCAGTTGCTACATAAATTAAATTTTCATCCATTCTAAATGGTAAAACCAAATTTTCTTCAAGCATAGAAATCGGAAAACTTGTTAATAAATCATAATCTATTTTTTGGGCATATAAATCAATAAAATCAATTTCAAGCTGTTTTGAAAGAAGTTGGAGTATTGTTTTTTCATCAACAAAGCCCAAATCTACAAGTAATTCACCAAGTTTTTTATATTGAGTAATAGATTTTAATCTTTTTTGTTCTTCAAGGGCTTTATTTAACTGCTCTTGGGTTAAAATCCCTTCGTTTATTAATAATTCCCCAAGCCTTATTTTTTTTCTTATCATCTGAACCAATGCCTTTTTATTAAATTATTTTTATAATATTCATCAACAATTAATCTGTTTTTTTGAGGGTAAACTTTTATAGTTTCTTTTTTCAAATAAATATTTATTATATCTCCTTGTTTTTTATACTGCCCATTTTTTATTTTATTAAAAATAATAGAAATAATATAATTAGTATTTGGCAAATCAAAACCTTTTAAAGAAAATTTATCAAAAAAATATGCATATAAAAGTCTTTTTTGCATATAAATTGTATCTAAATAAATAGCATTTTGTCTTGCTGATTTTGTATGTTTAAGTTTAGCTATAATATATGGCAAAAGATATAAATTATCTGTTTTAACACAGCTTATACCTACAAGAGTAAGCAACTTTTCATTTTTTATTGTATATATATTTTTAAAATTACAAATTTTACTAAATTCATTATTTTTATACTCATTTATTATATTAGCCTTTAAGAATCCTAAAAAAATTAAAAATAAAAATAATTTATTTATCACCTATTTCCTTTATAAGCTTTTGTATTTCTTTATTATTATAATATGAATTATATATTTTTAAAAGTTTTATTGCTTCATTTTTTTTACCTAAAAGATATAAAGCTTTAGCACTTACAATCCATGATTTAGGATCTTTTTTATTTTGTATATTTGCATATTTAGCCCATTTAAGAGCATTTTGATAATCTTTTTGATCTAAATATTTTAATGCAATAGAAATACAAGTTTTATATGAAGGTAAATTTGTTGTTTGTAAGATTATTTCTTTTTTTAATTGTTTGTTATTTTGAATAGTTTTATTTTTTTCTATATTTTTTTTAATTTTATTTTTAAAAACATTCTTTTGTGTAATATTTAAATCAATTAGCGGCAATACATATCTTATCTCTTTTTGCTTTGTTTTATGGATTTTTTTTACTGCTTTATGAATTTTTTTGGTCACTTTTTTTGATTTTTGAATTACATTTATTGAACTTGGAATAGTTTTTTTTGATTTTTGATAATTAAAAAAACAAAACACTCCTAAAAATAAAAAAATCACTATTATTAAAAAGAAAATAAAAAATATTTTTATAATTTTTTTCTTTTTACATTTTTTTTCAAGTTCATAAAAAGTCATTTTAATCCTATTTGCATTAATGACATTTCAAGTATACAATCATCAATTTTTTTATATTTAAGCTTATTTCTTAATGCAAAATCCAAAAGATTAAGAGAAGTAAAAATAATTTTTTTACCTAATCTAAAATTTCCTTTTGAATATTTATATATTTTTTTTATATTTTTTTCATTTAATAATTCTTCTTTTTCCTGTTTTCTAAATTTTTTTATAATATATTTTTTAAAATCTTCAAAATTAAGCAATTTCATATATATTTTCTGGAAATACCTTGAGGCAAACTGTGGCTTATTTATAATCATTTCACCTTCTTTTAAATGCATAGCAAATAAAACCTGTAATCCTTTATCACTTAAAACCCTAATTTTTTCTAATTCATTTTCCTCTAAAAGCTGTGCTTCATCAATTAATAATGTCTTATTGTTTTTTATTTTTTCATATCCTTTATATAATTGAAATTTATCAGGAAATTTATTAAAAAGATAATTTATCATAAAAGTTTTACCACTTCCTGGTATTCCTAATAAAAAAATTAAATTATTATTGCTTGAGAGAATTTCTTCTTTAACTATTTCAAAGTTAAAATAACTAAAATAATCATTTAAATCAACTTTATCTTTAAATTCTTCAATTAAATTATTTAACATTTAAATCCTCCAAACTAGGAAGTTTTTTAAATCCATAATCCTTAAGTGTTTTTTTATCATTAAGATTAATAATATGAGGTGTTATTACAAATACAAGCTCTTTTTTAGAAGTAATTTTTTCTCTTGATGAAAAAAGATACTTAACAATA
The DNA here is from genome assembly GCA_027019405.1 of Candidatus Altimarinota bacterium. Classification (GTDB taxonomy): domain Bacteria; phylum Patescibacteriota; class Gracilibacteria; order BD1-5; family UBA6164; genus JALUWO01. Next base: position 3,983 of record JALUWO010000153.1, read on the forward strand.
GGTATTTCTTTTAATACAGGCACCCCATTTACCTCTAATTGAGAATCATTTGTAATAAGTCCTCCTAATACTAATGTTTCATTATTTTTTAGTTTCACTACACTCATTAATGTATCATCTTTTGTATCTGGAGGCATATCTCTATTTGAATTTTGAAGCTGAGTTATATTTTTAAAAGAGCTGATTTTAGGATTAATACTTAAAATTATATTTCCATTATCACTTATTTGAGGGGTTATAGCAAGCACTACTCCCACAAATTTAGAATTTATTGTATAAGAAGTAGTCGGATTTCCATTATTATTACTAGTAACATTTGAAGCATATTTATAATAAATTGTATCTCCTATACTCATAATCGCTTTTTGAGAATTAAGAGTTACTATTTTGGGATTGGATATTGAATTAACATTTCCATTTTGTGCCAAAAAATTTAAAAAAGCCCCAGCATTAAATGTAGCTGAATTAAATATAGATTCATCTCCAAAAATTCTTTTAGCTCTTAATGATGTACTAACATTAGGAAGTGCTAAGGAAAGTTTAGACCAGTCAATCCCTGTTTTATGTGAAGAAGAAAGTTCTACACTATAAATATGTACATCTATTAACACTTCTTTACCTAAACGTTCATTTAGTGTTTGTAAATAATTTTGAATTTCTTTTAACTGCTCTTTGGTTCCGGTTATTGTAACTAATCCTGCATTTTTATCAATTATCGGAGCTTTGTAAAAATTAGATGTATTTTTTAAAATATTTTCCAGATTAACTTTTAAATCACTCCAAAAATTAAATGAATAATTTGTTTGAAGATTATTACTTCCTGTATTAATTGATGAATTAGGATTACTACCTCCATTTCCATAAGTTGTATCACCGCTTATGGAACTTGGAATATAATTGATTTTAAATATCTTTGTTTTAAAATAACTTATATATAAAATATTTTTATCTAATTTATGAAAAAGATGTTTTGAATAAAATATAATATTTAATAAACTTTTTAAAGGTTCATTCACAATATTTATATAATTTATTTTTGAAGCAAGTGCTTTTGCTGCATATTTATCTGCTATAACAATATTTAAATTACATTCAGAACTCAAATCATTTAAAATATTTTTTAATTCAATTGGTGTATCAATTTTTAGAGTAAAAAGTTTTTTATTACAGTTATTAGCAAAAACAGGCGATATTAAAACCATAAAAAGAATTATAAGCTTTTTCATTTTGAAACCTTTATTATATTTGATGAAAAATTTAATATTTTTATTTTATTATTTTTTCTTAAGATAATATAATTAGGGAAAATTTTTATTATTTTATAATCATTTATATAATCTCCAATATTTTTCCATTGTCCATTTATATTAACTTTATTATTAAAAATTGCATATATTTTCATTTTTAGAGATGGAGTTGTAGATTTTATTATTAATTGTATATTCTTATGAAGAATTTCATTTATAAAAATATTATATAAAGGATATTTTAAAAATATTTTTTTATTATTTTGTATTTCTTTTATTTTAAAAATGATATTACTAACATCAGAAAAAGAAAAAGTAATAATCAAAAAAATTAATATCTTTTTCATTTAATACTCCAGATAGAAAGATTAATATCATAATTAATATATTTTTTATAATTTAAATCTAAATTATTAATAGTAACAATTGCTTTTGGATTTTGAAGAATTTTTAAAAATTTAACAAATATAAAATATTCTTCAGGCAAAAATTTTCCCGAAATATATATATTATATTTATCAATTTTTTTTGTTTGATTAAATTTAAAAGAGGCATTAAGACTAGAACCTATTTGTAAATAATTATCTATTATGTTTAAATATCTTTTTTTATTTATATTTATTTTAGGAACTGAATATATTAAAGCATTTAAATAATTCAAATCTTCTCTTAATGAATTTATTTTTAATTTTTTATTTTTATAAATTTTTTTTAATTTTATAACTTCATAATTATTTGATTTTACTTCTCTTATTTTTTTAATTAACGAAATTTCCTGATTAATTAATTGTTGTTTTTTTGGAAAAATAATTTTTTGATAAATAAAATATCCCATTATAAAAAAAAGAATTAATATACTCAAATAAAGCATAATTAAATTTTTTGTGTCTAAATTTTCCAAATAGTCTTTAATTTTATTCATTTTTCAAATTCCACATAAGAAATATATTTATTTTTATTCACTTTAATTGTCTTGGATGTTACATTTTTAAAATTTTCATTTATTAAATCCTGCATAAATTTTGCTATTTCATGAGTATTATTAAATTTTGAAACAATCTTTAAAAAATATTTATTATCAGTTTTTTTTATCTCTTTTACTTTTAAATCATATTTTTGTAAATAAAAAGTAAGTTTTGCAAAAATATTATATATTAAAGGCTTTTTATTTTTATTAAATAAAATATTAATTTTTTGAGTAATATTATCAATTTGATTATTTATTTTATTATACTTTTTGTTTAATATAGTAATTTTATTCTGTAATATCTTTAAAACAAATAAATGTTTATTATTTCTTTGTTTTAGTATTTCATATTTAACTTTTAGAAAGGATATCTCTTTTTTTAATTTGTATGAACTATAATAATTTTGTCCCAAAAAAATTATAAATAACACAAAAATTAAGAAAATAAAACTTATAAATTTACCTAGAGGCGTTTTTATAAATAATGGAGGCTTTTTAAAAATAGAAAAATTAATATCTTCATTTGAATAATTTTTTGAATTAAAAACGGTTATAATATATTCAAACTGATTGTATTCTGTTTGAAGTGTTAAAGACTTGAATTCTATTCCATTTAATTTCCAGTAGTTTGTATACTGTTCAAACAAATAATTAATTTTAAAAGAAGAATAAAAAAATATTCTTTCATATTTAGAAATTTCATATTCATTAATTGAATAATTTAACTGATTAAAGATTTTTAAAAAAAATTCAGAAAAAAACTTATCTATTTTTAAAAAAAACTCTTCATCTTCATATTTAGTTCTATCAAGCCCTTTTTCATTTAATATAACAAGTAATTCATCAGCTTTTTTATCAGTAATTTTTAAAAGATCAGAAAATTTATTCAGTGATTTATGAAAAAGATAATCTCCGTCACTAAATACACTTAAAAAAGCCTCATTTTCATCAAAATATACAAAAACATCATTTTTTTTATCTATCTTTGCTAAATTATAATATTCTTCCCATACCAAAAAAGAAGGAGAAATAAAATCTATATATTTATAAATATCTATTATTTCTTTAAATTCATTCTTTAAATTATCGTTATCAATAATAAGAGCTTCCATTATCGTTTTATTTGTTCTTTCAACAAATAAATAAATAATTTTATATTCTTTATTAATATCTATACTTGGATAAGAAAAAATATATTTTTCCATATCGATTATCATCTCTTCACGAGAAACAGTTTTATCAAATTTTTTACTAAGAGAAAGAAATGATTTTGGAGTTAAAGATGAAGTAATAATACCTTTTTCTTTAATTAATTCTTTTTTAACAACTTTTCCGTCTTCATATACATATATATAGTCTTTTAACGCATTAATTACTTTCACTCTACATATCCTGTTATTTGATATATTATAATATTTTTATCTTTATTTTTATAACTTAATGTAATTGTAACATTTTTATGAAGTAAATTTTCATCTTTTGTATCAATTGAGTTATCAAAAGGTCTTCCAAACTTATCAAAACATACTATTTTAATATTTGAACTTATGTCCGATTTAAAATAATATCTTATTTTTGAAGAATTTTCTTCGTTATTTAAAATATTTTTATCAAAAGTAATACAAACCTTTTTTTTATCATTATCATCACTCATATTAGCTTCATATCCTAAGGCATAAGTTTCTTTTAGCTTTATTAAATTTTTAAGTGCTTTTGTATCATCAACTAATGTATTATCCGGAATATAAGATATAGCTATAAAAGACAAAATCCCCATAATAACTATTACAAAAATAAGTTCTATTAAAGTAAACGCCTTCATTTACGGCCTTTGCAATGTTGTTTTTGAAAGTTTAATATGATCTTTTTTGCTTATTACAGTAACTTTCATCAGTACATATCCATTTGAAAAAGGTGTTTGAATTACTTTTTTATTACTGCAAGGACAATTTGCATTTTTATAACAATAAAATCTTAAAATATTTACATTACAAGAAAAACGATTTTTTTCATCTGTGAAATTAATATGTTCCAAACATTTATTACTTGAATTTCTTTTATATCCTTCTATTGCTAAAAGAGCATTTTCAATACAACTTTGCATAAAAAGTTCTCCTCTTTGAATACCATAACTAAAAGTTACCTGTTTTTGAGAAATAAAAGCTACTTTTGCAATGAAAACAAGCATAAAACTAACAAGCAGTAAAATAATTAAAGCCCAAATAAGACCTATCCCTTTTCTCAAAAAACAACCTTTTGTTTAGATACTTTTATTGTCATATTTCCTTCTTTATATAATGCGCTAAAAAATAATTCCAAATGAGAATTTATAGATTTTATATTAAATCCTTGTATATTTTTACTCAAAATCTCCACATCCCCAGCTTTATTTCCATTATCATCTGCACAAAAAGTTTCACCTTTCCAAGGTCTATAATTATAAAACAAAAACAATGTATTATTTATTTCATCATTAGTAATATTCAACTCTTTAATACAACTAGCAGAAGTATTTATATCAGCACCTCTTGCAACAGCATAAGCACTATCGACTAAATAAAATTTTTCATAAATTCTTGCATGATTTATATCCGACCCATTTGAATCTTTTAAACTTAAATTTGTATCATTTCCAGTTTGAGTATAATTATTTATTATAAAAACATATTTAGCTTGATGCCCATGCCATCCAAAAGAATTATTATAATCACTCAATGCACCTTCTCCTCCTCTATCAAAGCTTCCTGCAAAAATTATTCCTACTAAATTCTTAAAATCCTCATTTGTATTAAATTTATTTTGTAAAGTTTCATTTATATCAGTTGCATTAAAATCAATAGCTTTTAAAACAGGTTTCTTACTCGCATATAAATCTGCAAGCCCACTAAAATTAAGCCCGTTTTCAACATCAAAACTCTGGCTTATCCATTCAAATACTGTATAATTTCCATCATTGTTTACAATATCTCCCAAATACTTAAAATCACCCGTTTTAGGATTATAACCTATTGCACTAAGGGGAATTCTATAATATAAAATATTAGCAAGTTTATCAATTGTATGTTCGGTATCAAACTGAAGCTTAAGAAAATTTGATACCAAAAGATTTCTTTTATAAATCTTACCGGCTATCATCATTCCGCCTGTAATAATAAGTGATAAAATAACTATTACAAAAATAGCCTCTATTAAAGTAAAAGCTTTTTTTACCATTGAACGCTCTTTATTTCGACATAACCAATATTAGCACTGTCATAATAAATTGAAGAAATATTGTTTTCATTATTAAAAACTCTTACAAAAACTCTTTTAATTTGTGATTTAGTGTTATCACTTTTATCTGTAAAATTAAAATCTAAAGTCTGATTAGAATAATCATAATTACTACTGTTCCAATCATCTGTATAGCCTACTGTAACTGAAAGATTATATTCTTTATTACCGCTGTAAATTTGATAATTAAGCCCGTTATAATCCTCTAAAGCTTCAAAAGGTTTTTGAGGAGTAGATGGAATACTACTTTCGTATACTTTATGAAAACAGTTTCTACTACCTACAAATCCTCCGTCTCTATAACCTGTACTGCTGTTACACTCCAATACACTATTTTCGCCTGTTAATAAAATATCATTATAAATTGTATTATTTTTATCATATGGTTTTAAAATTATATTCATCATTTGAGAATACATATTAAAAAGAGCATCTTCTTTAGAAGAAAAAGAAAGAACTTTATTTGTTGTTTGAAACATCTTAGGAATAACACTAAAAACAAACGCTATAATAACAATTGTAAAAATAAGTTCTATTAATGTTAAACCTTTTTTCATTATATTTCCCCGTCTTCCTTTTCAACACATTTCCCTTAACTTTTCTGAGAAATTAACACATCTTCAATAACCTCATCCAAATCTCCGTCTAATATATCGTCAACCTTTGAATAAGCTTTATTACTCCTTGTATCTTTTACCTGTTGATAAGGAAATAAAACATAACTCCTAATCTGATGCCCCCATCCCATTTCATCTTTTTCTTTTCCTTCTTCTTCAGCTCTTCTTTTTTCAAGTTCCAATTCATAAAGTTTTGATTTAAGCATTTTAAATGCCATATCTTTATTTTTATGTTGAGACCTGTCATTTTGACATCCTACAACAATTCCTGTTGGAATATGGGTAATCCTAACGGCACTTTCAGTTTTATTAATATGCTGTCCTCCCGCACCACTTGCTCTAAAGACATCTATTCTTATATCTTTTGGGTCTATTTCTATTTCTATATCTTCATCAACTTCCGGTGAAACCTGAACCGATGCAAAAGATGTATGGCGTCTTCCGGCACTGTCAAACGGTGAAACCCTGACAAGTCTGTGAATTCCATTTTCTGCTTTTAAATATCCGTAGGCATTTTCACCTTTTACAATAAAAGTAACATCTTTTATACCAGCTTCCTCGCCTGCTTGATAATCAACCACATCAACTTTCCATCCTCTTCTTTCCGCATATCGTAAATACATTCTGTATAAAATACTTGCCCAGTCGTGAGATTCCGTCCCACCGGCACCTGGATGAATAGTAATAATTGCATTTTTTTCATCATTTTCTTCGCTTAACATTACTGCAATTTCAAGCTCTCTAATTGATTTTGAAATATTTGCCACATCTGCAAAAACTTCATTAAGCGTCTCTTCATCTTCTTCTAAACTAGCAAGTTCATACATATCTTTATTATCAATAAGAGCCTGTTTTACAATCTTATATTTTTTTAGTTTTCTTAAAATAATATTTTTCTCTTTTTGAATTTTTGCTGAAGTTTTAGGATCATTCCAAAAAGAAGGTTCATTTTCCATTGTTTCAATTTCTTTAAGTCTTTTTTGAAGCTCATCAGGCTTTAAAATTGATTCAATATTACTTAATTTATTTTCAAGTTCTTTTATAAGTTCACTATATTCAAACGCATCCATTTAAAAACCTTTTTTATTTACTAAATCTTTTATTATAATTCTATCAAAAAAGAGGTTGTAATGGAAATATTTAAAACTCCGCAAGAAACAACAGAATATATAAAATCTCTTCAAGGTTCAATAGGTTTTGTTCCTACAATGGGTGCATTACATAAAGGACACTTAGAACTTATCAACAAAGCAAGAAATGAAAATGATTTTGTAATAGTTTCTATTTTTGTAAATCCAACTCAATTTTTACCAGGAGAAGATTTAGATAAATATCCAAGAAAACTTGAAGCCGATTTAGAGATATGCAAAAGAGCAGGTGTTAATGCCGTTTTTACCCCTATATCCCAAAATATCTACAGTGAAGATGAAATTTCAATAAAAGCTCCAAAAATTAAAGGCTATATTTTAGAAGGATTCTTTAGACCCAGACATTTTGATGGAGTTTTACAAGTAGTAAATAAACTTTTTAATATAGTTAAACCTACCCGTGCATATTTTGGTAAAAAAGATGCCCAACAGCTATATTTAATAAAACAGATGGTAAAAAATTTCTTTTTTGATTTAGAAATTGTACCTGTAGACACTATAAGGGAAAAAGACGGATTAGCGCTTTCTAGCAGAAACATTTATCTCTCAAATGAAGAGAGAAAAAGAGCTCTTAGCATTTCAAAAGCCCTAAAAAGAGCTGCAAAATTATCAACAACTACCACAGATATAGAAAAAATAAAAAAAGAAATGTTAGAAATTTTAGATGTGGATAGGCTTCAATATATAGCTTTTGTTGATAATGATTTCAACTACATAAATAAAATCACTCACGGAAATACTATTATTTTAATTGCTGCTTATATAGGTCAAACAAGACTAATAGATAATATTTGGTTATAAGGAAAGAAATGAAAAAATTATTAATATTTACCTTAAAAATATAACAATTATTCCTTATCAGAATAAGGTAATAAATTCAAAATTTTCATAGAAAAATAATTATCTAAAAATTTTCACTCCTTTTAGAGTTTCATTACTTTCATTAACATCTGCTTTTGTTCCATTTATATTTCCACTCCATACTCCACTGCTATTTTGTTCATTTTTAGGCCAAGTTACAGTAAAACAAAAATGATTTGTGCAACTACTCCCTTGTGAAATATTATATTCATTACCGTATTTTGAATACCATAAATGAGAAGCATTAGTATCAATAATATGAATAACTGCAAAATTAATATTTGAATTATTTCTTTGAACATTTAAATTTAGTGATTCATTAATATCATTAACTTTTACTTTAACAGAATTTAATTCATCATTTTTATTATATACATATCCTTTTGTAACTACAAAATTTGAAATATTTGCATCTTTTAAATGATTAAACAAATTATGATACCAATTCAATAAAATCTCATCTGAATTAGGTTTATAAGTATCACTTGAATTATTATCATACATCAAAAATTTTTGAGATATATTAAAATCATTTTTAGGTGTAATAATATCTTCCATGTATATATTTCCGTAATAAAAGGTAGCATTTCCTTCGGTACTAAAATAAGTATTATTAACATCACTGTCATTAACTTCTGCATTAGTTATATTATATTCAAAAGGGTCCTCAGGATTCGAAATATTTCTTTCAAAATTCAAATGAATTTTTACAATAGCGCTTCCATTGTGATCTGTAGTAAAATTACCTTCACCTATACTAAAATTAATATCTTTGTTTTTATAAATAGATGAATTTGAATCTACATAAAAAATTTTATATAAAACCTCTTTTGATAATTTATCGTTATGTCTAAATATATTTGGTGTTAAATTTACATCTACATTTTTTGCATAACATTTAGAATTATAATTTTTAGTAGTTTTATTTTGTTCATTTTGAGCCGTTATATTTAAATCAATTAATGAATATATGGTTAAATTATTATCGAGATATGTAAAATTATTATCAAAGTTACTTACAATGGTATTTACATTAAAATGATAAGGAACAACAGTTATTGTTTTAGTTATCGGGGTTATGAATCGTTGCTTAGCTGGAGTGTCGTCTTCATCAACACTAGCAAATTCACTACCGTTTATTTCTTTTAAAGTTAAATTCAAATCTCCTACTTCATTATAAGTTAAAGTTACATTTGTTTCTCCATTTTTAAAATCACCACCATCTGTTTTATTTAAATCCCCAGTAATACAATTTGATTTTTTATCTGTCCAATTTAAATCTGGAGAATTATTTGTGTTTTGACTAACAATCAAGGTTTCATTATAATCTTGAGCAGGCTTATTGTTATTATCTAATGCCTGAATAGTTAAATTAAATTCTTTTCCAGCATATATTTTAGAAGGTATATTTACAATATCAAAATCTTTTGGTCGAATACTAAAATCATCTGTTGA
>JALUWO010000154.1 GCA_027019405.1 Candidatus Altimarinota bacterium
TTTTCTTTTATATGCTTGATAAAATACATTATATGTTTTACCAGCACCAAATTCTCAAGTTATAATCTTTACTCAATACATTTTTTATTTTTTTTTAATATATAAATTTTTTAATTATTCAAATAACAAAATAAGTCAAATAAGCAAATACAAACATATGAAACATATATAAAAATATAGAAGAAGTTCAAAGTATTTTAAAAACAAAATCAAACACCGCAAAAACATATTTAAAAGAAAAAATAAAATAATAAATAAAATAATTTATTTTATCTCATACAATAGCAAATAAAGAAGAACCAATAAGAATTTTTATAAGAGTTTCTAATCACATAATCTTTAAATTTATAAAATAAAATTATTTCTTTTTTTTAGAAGTATCCCGAGTAATTTCTCAATGCTTTTTAAATTCATATTTTTGCATTTTCTTTTCTCACTCATTTAAATTTCAAGAAGCAATAGATCAAAACAAAATATTAAATCATAAACTAAATATAATCAACAATATAATTATATCTCAAAATCAAGGTCAATGATAATTATTCAATTTTCACCAATAAGAAGAATTTATAACATTTTTTCAACTATAAACATTAACACTAAAAGATAAATCATTTCAACTTGTAAAAGACCAATCAAGAATAGCAAATAAACAAACAAAATTTTCAAAAGGCTTATAAGAAGGAGCAGTCCAGCCTAAAACTGTAAATCATCATATTTTAGGATTAGTAAAAACATATCAAGAAGTAGAAACAGGACAATCAGACGAAACTTCTTTTAAATTAGATAAAGTTCAAGAAGACTGTAATCAAGTAATATAATTATTACTTACAATATTAACAACAACTCAACCAGTAGAAACAGTATTAGTATTTCAAGTATTAGTATTTCAAGTATTAGTATTTCAAGTATTATTATTTCATCAAGTAAAACAATAATTCAAATTTCAAATAGACAAAGGAGGAGATAATAAATCTCAACTATACATTTGAAATTCTTTAATATTAGAAGATATAGCTTGAACATTAAGAGTATCAGAATTTATAGGAACTGTCAAAGATTTTGTAAAAAATTGAAATCAAGAACTATCAGGGAAAAAACTTCAAAGAACTAAATACGAACTATATCAAGAAACTTGATTATAATTAGAAGAATTTAAACCAGAAGGCAAAACATAATATTTTCAATTAAAAGGATTAATAAGAGCTCAAGTATAAAATACAGGAACACAATTAGAATTTAACAAAGAATAAACACCTAAAGAAGTCTGATAATAAATATCATCTCAGGAAGAATATTTATACAAAACAACATTATTCAAAACTGGAGATAAAACATAATTATCTTGATCATGATTAGATTTTAATGAAATATGAGCATCAAAAGCAGGGTCTTGCAAAGCATCAATAACATATGTCGCAAGTCAATGTGGATAAGCATAATTAATCTCAACATCTCAATAAACTTGATAATCAAAATAATTATAATTTAATCAATCTATATTGTCAAAATAATGATAATCATCCGAATAAAGATTTTTATTTGTAATTTTATGAAAAGGAGAAGAAAAAACTAAAGACTTTCAAATAAAATTTGGAGCACTATCAGTAAAACCAAAATATCATCAAGAAGACATTACAAAATATTGATTTCAAAGTTTATAAAAATATTTATAACCCGAAAACCACTTTCATCATAAATCAGAAGAATTTGATTTTAAAGAATTTCCAGTAAAAATCATTTGTTTCTTATGAGTAAAATTATAAGAAGACAAATAATAATATAAATTATTTCAAGAAGAAACAATAATAGTATAAAGTCAATAAAGAGAAGAAGATTTTTTATAATAAACTACATGAAAATATCATCATTTAGAAAAAACATTAGTTCAAGGAAATGAAAACAATTTATTGTGATTATAATCTAACACACTTATAGAACCAGAAGAAGAAGCCAAAGAAAATTGATTAAATAAAGCAACTCAAGTATCACTGTAATTATGAGAAACTCACTCAAAAGAATTAAGAAGATGATAAGAATAAGAAAAACTATTAAACAAACCAAACACAAACAATAAACTTAATAATATTTTTTTAATCATTTTTATTTCTTATTTAAATAAAACTTTAAATACAAACTTTATCATTCAGTAAAAAAACCAAAATAAAGCAAATATAAACAATGTATCAAGCAAGAAATGTTCTCATTTTGGCACAAATTCATTATAGTTATTATACCAAGCTTGAGTTCAAGTAAGCTGTAATTTTATTTTGCTTAAATCTGGATAATTCTTATTTGGAACAAATACACAATCACTATAAGTAGTAGTATTTCAACCAAATCAAGAATGTGTTTTATGTTTAAGGCAAGCTACTTTTCAAGCTGGAAAT
>JALUWO010000155.1 GCA_027019405.1 Candidatus Altimarinota bacterium
TTTGGTTTTATAATAAAACCCACCTTTCTTCCGCCTATAACTTCTATTTTGTTAACGCCATTTAATGATTTTAGAATATTTGACAATTTAACTGTACAGAAATTTGTAACTTCACCGGTTTTATTTTCAGGATAGGTGACTCCATAAGTAACAACATTGGTAAGTTTCGTACCCAAATTTTCTACCAAAGGTTTTGTATTGTTTGGGAGGGAATTTGATATTTTTGCAATAGCTTGGATGACTCTGTTTCTCGCATTCACAGGAGAAATCCCCATTTCAAACTGGACTGTTATTGTTGAGAGTCCCGCCCTTGAGACAGAAGATATTCTTCTTACTCTTTGCAAAGAATTTAAAGAGGATTCTATGGGGTTTGTTACAAGCAATTCTATATCTTTTGAGCTCATGCCTGATTTATGAGTTATGACTTTTACCAATGGGTAGTTGAGATTTGGAAACAAATCAATAGAAAGCTTATTGAATGCATATATGCCGCCAATTATCGCCATTATCAAAATAAGCCACATTACAAAATATTGTTTTAAATATGTTCTCATGTTTAATCCAGTATTTGTAATTTTTTTCTAATTTCTTTATGAAATAATTCATAAGCTCCATTAGTCACTATTTTGTCTTTCATGCTCAAGCCGTTTACTATTTGTACCAGATTGTCCTCAGTTATACCTATTTTAACCTCTTTTCTCTTAAATCCGTTATTTGTTTTGACCATAACATATCTTTTTTTCAAATGTTTCATGATGGTTCGTTCCGGTACAGCCATAGTATTAAATTTTTTTTTATATATTATGATTTTGTGGATACTGTTAGTGAAGAGTTTGCATTTGTTTTGGTTTATGTAAAAAACTATTTCTTTTGCTCCATTTTGTGCTAATTTTGGTAAAATTGAAATTATTTTTGATTTGTATATTCCTGAGTTTGACAAAAGTCTGATTTCTTCCCCTGATTTTAATTGATTGTCGTTATCAAAAACTTTTGCTACTGCATAAAGAGTATGGCAATTGCTTAAATCCAAAATATTCTCACCATTTTTTACGAAACTAAGGTTTTTCTTTTGGATATTTAAAATAGTAGCATTTATGGGAGCTTTGTATGTGTGTGTTTTTGATAAAAGTGCCAATTCTTGCAAAGCTGTATTGTATTGTAGTTTCGCTTTTAAATATTTTGTTTTTACTTTTTGAAATTCTTTTGTATAAGATGCCTTATATTTATACAACTTTTTTATTCTTGTAAACTCATCCTTTGCATATTGCAAATTGACATTTGCCGCATTTATAGAATGTTGTAGATTGAGCTTTGTGCTTGGAGAAATATACGGTTTTATGGAAAACAGTACTTCCTTTTTTTTAACTTTCATGCCATCTAAAAGATGAAGATTTATAATTCTTCCATTTTGAAACGCTTTTATATGTTGTACCTGAGCAGGATAAAGAGTCGCATATCCAGATAGCGTGATATCAAATGTATGCTGCTTTGCCATGGTGGTTTTTATATCAAAACCAAATAGCGCCATACTTAAAAAAGTTATTAATAGCCAAAGTTTCATAAGCTTTCTCCTATTGTTTTTGTAATTTCAATTTTATTTTTCAAAATATCTTTTTCAAAATTAATATATGATATATTTGTCTGCACATATTTTTGTACAGCACTTTCAAATACTTCTATCGGTATTTCGCCATTTTCATATCTTGTTTTTGTATTATTTAAATATATTTTAAGAGATGGTAAAATTTTCTTTTTATATATATTTCTTGATGATTCCAAACTTTCGATTATTTTATATTTTGTAAACAAGTTACTTAAGATTTTATTTTTTATCTTACTTCTTTGAAAAGAAAGTCTCGAAATCTTTTTTAGGACTATAGAGATGTTTTGAGCTTTTTTATTGAAAATATTAAGTGGAATTGAGAAGCCAATACTGTATTTGTTTTCACCTGCATCTTTGGAATAGCCCGCATTTATATTGATATAAGGTAAGTTTTTGCTACTTTGTAATTTGTCTAATTTGTATCTCATTTTTTGAATTTTTTTATTGATTATCACTACTGGATAAATATGATCTATTTTTGGTTTTATATCTTTTTGATTCAAGGGAGCAAAGTTTTTCTTAAACGAAGTGTTAATGGTTTGGATATTTTTTTTGATAAACTGTTCTAAATGTAATCTTTTGACTTGAATATTGTATTTAAGGCTACTCTTTTGTGCTTTGTATTTAGCAAGATCTAAAAGTATAGGAAGAGTGTCACTCTTTGGAGAAAGCCCGAGTTTCACCCTTTTTAAAATATCCTTTTTAACCTTTTGCTCATAAGAGAGAATTTTATTTATGAGTAATATTTTTTCTTTATCTGCCCAGGTTGATATAAAAATATTTT
>JALUWO010000156.1 GCA_027019405.1 Candidatus Altimarinota bacterium
ATGGATACAAAGTCCAGGAGGTCAGTTTGTAGATACAGGTACAGATATAGGTTCAGGAGTGCAATATATGGCTCAAGTTAGTGGAGTAGAAGATATAGTAATTAAAACTGGAACTAATGGATTTAGTGTATACAGTTTTACATTAGCAAATGGAGCAACACTCACCATAGAAGATGGTGCTGTGTATAAAGTTTTATAATGAATATATTTAGATACCCTGAAAAGATACCTTGTGATAAACGACTCCATGCACTTATGGGTATGGTAGTAATAGCTGTTGGTTCTGTATTCACATTGTCTATTACAATATTATTAGTAGTATTGTTTATTGTAGCTTATGGTATAGAATTTTCACAAAAGATATTTAAGTGGGGAACATATGATAATATGGATGCTGTAGCAGTAATGCTAGGTGGACTAATAACAATGTTACCATTAATAGTAAGAGGATTATAAATGAAATTAACAAGCAAGACAATAGAATATTCAGTACCTACAGTAGGTGATTTACCTACTACAGGAGTAGAAGAGAACCAGACTATAGTAGTCACTGATGAAGATAGAGGTGGAGTGTTTATAGCTAGAGATAGTGGAGAACCAAATGAAGGTACTATATTTAATGGTGGTTCTCTAAACTGGCATAGACAATATGATGGAGCAGTCAATGTGAAATGGTTTGGTGCTAAAGGTGATGGTAGCACAGATAATAAAAATGCTTATTCTAAAATTGAGACTTTTACTGCAACAAAACCAGGTGTTAATCTTATTTTTGAAGAAGGTATATATTTTTCTTCGTCTACATTTGTTCTGACTGGGGTGAATACATCTTGTATAGGTGTTGGTAAGGTTACACTTATAAACAATTTAAGTGAAGTTGTTAATATAAGTGGGTATAAAAATATTATACGAGATAGCATAACAGTCACTATTCCTGTTGATACATCAACCATACCCGTGTCTAATACTTCTGGGCTTTCTGCTGGAGACATGATTTGTATCTATTCTGGTAAATCTTCAATTTCTACTCCAGATGTTAATATTGTGCCAACAAAAAAAGAATGGCTAACAATAAATAAAGTAAACACTGACACAATAGAACTGTCTTCAGGTACTACACATGAACATCTACTTAACGACGATGGGTATATTTGTTACCACAACAGTAATATATCTTCATTTGCAATTAACAATAGATTAGAAAATATACAGATACAAAATGATAGCAGTTATAATGGTGCATATGCTTTTAGAGTGGATTTTTCATATGGCACCTTAATTAATTTGGTTGATTTTAATTTATATTCCGCATGGGGATTTGTGGGCTACTCAGACCTTGCAACAATACAAAATACTACACTTGTATCCTATGGAGGTTTTAGCTGTGCTAGAGGTACTGGTAGTTTAAAGATTGATAATTGTAATATAAAACCTAGAAGTGGTAGCAACCAAGATTTAGGTGTATTTGTAGAAGAAGAAAGTACATCTGTTTCTATACTTAATTCTACTATAGAGGGGTCTGTAAATTTTTCATCGGCTCCAGATACTGACTTTACAAAATATACTGTTTCAAATTGTACTATTTCAACTAGTACAAGAAGCCCAATAGTAGTTTCTGGAACGAAGGGTAAAGTAACTATTGATAATAATATTTTTATTGGTAAAGGTGTTGATATGTTTGGCACAGGAGAAACTTCAATTATTAGTGCTAGATATTTAACTAATATTACAGTTACAAACTGTAAATCTATTGGTGCATTGGATACAGACTATTTTATTAGCACTTATAATATTGGTTCAATACTTGCCATTGTTGAAGATAATAATTTTGGAAATACTCTTGGTAGTAATGATAATGTTCCAATTCAAAAAGGATTTAGTAAAGATATTGAGTTGTATAAAAATTCCGTAACTTTAAATGCCTATAATAGTCCCACTACTAATTTTGCATTAAAATACACAGATGCATCTTCAGGGTTAATATCAATGAATATGGAAAAAACTGACAGTTATGGATATACAGGTGCTATTGCATTTAATGGTAAAGTAGAAGGATATGCATCTACAGCATTACAACAGTTAAATTCTAGTTATAGTGCTTGGGGAATAACTGCAAATGTAAAGAATTATGCTAATGGGTATATGGCTATTGCACATACTAAAGTTGACGGTACACAAGAACTTATATTAAAATTTACAGAAGCAGGAAATGTTGAACCCGGCACAACAGATATGGTAGATTTAGGTTCTGTAACTAAAAAATTTAATAATGTTTTTCTAAATCTACCACAAGCAGACCCTCTAGTAGTAGGACAGCTATGGAATAATGCTGGTGTAGTTACAGTAAGTGCAGGATAAAACAATGGAAAAATTACTTAAACTA
>JALUWO010000157.1 GCA_027019405.1 Candidatus Altimarinota bacterium
GATTTCAATAGTACTGTCTGTAGAACTATCATCAGATATTATCAATTCATCATTATCATTTATCTGATTAAGTATTGAAATCAGCTGTTTTTTTATATATTTTTCTCCATTATAAGTAGCCATACATACTGACACCATCATATCTTTTTCCTGAAAAAGTTGAAATTAATATTTAGTATTGGATAAAAAAAGAGCATATAAACAATAAAAAAAGAAATTACTTTTAATGTAAAATACTCTAAATCATGCACAACTCCAAAACTTGTTGAAATCAAAAAAAAGATAAGTATATTTTTTGATAATGAAGTAGATTCAGTCATATTCCTCATTTTAACAACTATTAAGGAGCTTGCCAAAACATAGACGGGATACAAATAATATCCAAAAACCATAACTTGCAGCGGCAATGTATAGTTCGGTCCTTGCGCAAAAGATAAGGAATGTCTTACAGCTAATTCAGAAAGCTGTTCCCCTATATTTTTATAATCAATGCCAAGTGGATCCTTCAAATAAATTCCTAAAAATGATAAAATATAAGGTAGAAAACCGCTCTTTATATGGTCATAACCACCATATTTCATATAATATTCTAGGCCATCGGCATTTGCTATAATTCTGTTTAAAACTATCTCAATTCCATTGGTATATGAATAATTTGGACGATACATAGTAGATACACCAATTATAAACACCAAGGCCAAGAAAATAAAAAATAAAGAATATAAATTTATTTTTTCTAATGTAGTCTTTCTATATATATTTCTGTGTATCACTAAAAAGGCACCAAATGACAGTAAAATTGAAAGTAAACTTGAACGACCACCCGTTAAAGTTAAAATAGCTGCATAACTAAGCAATATAGAAAAAATAAATATTCTATATTTCTTTAATAAAAAGATATAAAAAAAAGAAAGATATAAAAAAATTGGAGTCACTCCTATGTTTATGATTCTTAGAGTGGGGTCTCTACCTTGTAAAACAACAAAACGATACAAAAACCAGTGTAAAAAATTATTGTCTTTCATATATATAAAAACATCTTGTTTTGCATATATCAAAAGTATGACAGATATCATATACACAAGAAATGTTTTTTTTGTGTATATATGTATAAGAATTTTTTTTGAATATCTCATTTTATTAGAGATTAAAAGTTTATTTAGTAATACAATATACAATAAAAAAGAAAATAAAAAAATTATAGCAAAAGGATTAACTCCTTTTGTAAAAGAAAACACAATAAGAAACGAAATATTTGATGATAACCAAACAATCTCATACATCAAAGGATCAAGCATACTACTAATTTTATTTCTCAAATAAACTATGATAAGAAAAGCCAAAACAATAATAATTGAAAATAGTGCTACTATATTATAATTATCAATATTAAACATTTTTAGTGACGCACTCTTAATTTCATAATTGCCAATTTAGTAGCTAACAAAATATTAAATATTATATTAAATATTGGAGCAATATATTTAGAGCGTATCTTTTTCATTTCATTATGCGCTTTATAAATTTCAGTTCTACTAATACCATCCTCTGTACAAACCGATACTATTTTATCCAAATAAATACTATTTCTTCTGTCGTATAAAAATATAATTAAATTCAATTCATAATCAGCTGTTATTTTATATTTTATATCATATCTAAATGTATTAAATAATTTCCTATGATAAAAAGCAGCTTGATGATGTATAGTATTGTGTAAGTAAGTTTTAAACGAATATTTTGATTTAACAAATAGTCCGGTACTATACAAAACATTGCCATATATTAAAGAATATTCTTTTTGTGTATCTTTAAAGATATCATTTATAATATTTTTATGTAAATGATCATCAGCTCCTAAAAAAAGTAAATACTCTCCACTTGCTAAATCAATCCCTTTATTCATAGCATCATAAATCCCAGTATCCTTCTCACTAACCCAATAATCAATCCTATCTTCATATTTCTTAACAATATCAACAGTTCCATCGGTCGAACCGCCATCTATGATGATATACTCCACATTGTCATAAGTTTGATTTATCACACTTTGAATTGTCTCTTCTAAAAACTGCTCGCCATTAAAAACTACCGTAACTATCGTTATCAAAGGCTTATCTTCATAGGACTTTTTAAAATATCCTTTTGTTCTAAGCCCACCTTCGCCTTTTCTGCCTTCACCCTCAGGCAAAAAGAGCATTGATTCAAATTTGTCTTCAGGATTATTAATTACGATAGCTTTTTCTTTTGTAAGCAGTCTTGTTGTGCTGTAATTTTCATCTAAGCATATTGTGTTAATCATTTAAATCTCATCCATTAACCCTGATCTTCAATCTATCAACATAGTTTTTATTGTATTTTTAATAATATTTACCTGTT
>JALUWO010000158.1 GCA_027019405.1 Candidatus Altimarinota bacterium
ACAAGGAGATGAAAAACTACAAGAAGAATAGATTTTAGATAAATCTATGTTATAATTTTACTCTACTTTGGGTGGGTCAAAAGTTTTCAAAAAAGTGGGTCAATTTTTATCAAAAGAAACAAGCATAAAAGTCCTGTTTTAATATATTTGGTGCTATTGGTAAATTATGATTTGAATCAGTAGTGCTAAGTTTATATCTTTTTTTAATTTTTGCTTTTAAATTTAACTCTTTTATAATAGTACCTATTTTTCTTCTTGATATGATAAGTCCATATAAAGATAAAAGTCTACTTTTAATTCTTCTTGTACCATAATTTCCTCTTCCTGCAATGAATATATTTTTAATAAGTTCATTTAATTTTTCATCTACTTTTTTTATTTTGCAACCTTGTTTTATCCAATGATAAAAACTTGATCTATCAACCTTGAAAACTCTACACATAACTGTTATATTGAAACTCTTTTTATGCTTATTTATTCATGCATACTTTACAGAGTTTCTTTTGCAAAGTATGCTGCAACCTTTTTTAATATTTCTCTTTCTTGTTTTAAAAGTCTGTTTTCTTTTCTTAGCCTGTTTAATTCATCTTCTTTTGTTTCTTTTGTAAGATTTTGCTGTTTTGATATAGAAGTAGCATATCCTCTGGGTGCTATAGGTATATTATTCTTCTGTTTGTAAACTCTTATCCGGCTATATAAAGTTTTAGAGTTAACACCTAAATCTTCACTTATTTGTAATACTGATTTATCTCCATTTATGGCTAACTGTACAGCTGAATCTTTAAAATCCTGTGTATATTGTCCTCGACCTTTGGTCTGCGGAATTGTCACTTCGTTCGGATGATTTTCTCTCATAATATTTTTCCTTTACAAAATCATTGTATTATTTTAACTAAAATAGTTAGAATGACTCAATGGTTGTTGTATGAAATATTATAGCCGGATCAATTTGACTTAATTAAAAAAATGGGTGCGTAAGAACACTCTTTAAACTATGGTATATTAGGAGTAAACAAAGGATTATTTACAAATGACTGTAAAAAACTCAAAAATATGCATAAATTGTCATTCAAATAACACTCAAAATCGTGCTTCAAGAAGAGGAATAAAGAGATACTTTTGTAAAGACTGCAAGACTTCTTTTAGTTCAAAAAGATGACCAGAGCAGCTACAAAAAATAATCTTCCAAGAGTACTTTTTATACCACCAAACTCTCAAACAATTATCAGCTAAATATGACAGGTCAATACCTTGGATTACGAAAGAAAGAGATGAGTATATTGTCGAGTGTAAAGTCCATAATCCAAGACCTGTAAATCTAATATGTGATGCTACTTTTTATGGTAAAAGAAAAGATAAATTAGGCACTTTAGTTTTCAAGGACAATGAGTCAAAAGAGATCCTTATCTGGAAGCATATTGAGAGTGCATTATTAAAAGATTACAGATATTTAAAAAATGAACTAATAGTACTTGGATATATAATTGAGAGTGTTGCCTTAGATGGTAAAAGAGGCTTAAAAAAAGGTATTTAAAAATATTCCAATACAAATGTGCCACTTTCATCAAAAAAAGATTGTACAGCGATATATTACAATGAGACCAAAACTTGAAGTGAGCAAAGATCTTAAAAAGATAGTTTCAAGACTGACCTAAACTACAGAGAAAAACTTTACTCAAAAGATAGATGAGTGGTATGAGAAATATCAAGATTTTTTAGAAGAAAAATCCATATCTTCAACTATAGAAAAACTCCATTATACACATCCCAAGAATCAAAGCAGTATATAGAAGTGTAAGAACAAATTCACCTTATCTTTTTACATACAAGAACTATAATCATTTATCCATATCAAACACTACAAATGCATTAGAAGGTGGAGTGTTCTCGCACATGAAAAATATGATAAGTTTACATCATGGATTGAGTAAAAGTTTGAAGCTGAATTTAGTTGATTATTACTTGGTGAATTATAAGAAAAAGTAGAAAATTATGCACCCGTTTTTTTAATTAAGTCTAATCCTTTTTGCAAGTGGAAATATAGCAAAATATTTTCAAAGGAGAGCTATATCTAAAACTCAAAAGATTTTAGAAAAAAATGATGATGGCAGTATAAAATTTAGCATGAAAGTAACTTCAAAAGCAGCTATACTCTATGAAGTTAAAAAATGGATGCCGGAGCTTTGCATCATATCTCCCTCTTTTCTTGTGAAAGATATGATGAATTTGATAGATGAATTTAAAAAAGCCCAATTTACTTTTTCGGTCTAAAAGGCTTTATAACTTCTTCATTACACTCGATATATGGTCCTTCAAGCAAATCTATACAGTATGGAATGGCGGGAAAAACAGCGTCTAAACACTCTCTTATAGA
>JALUWO010000159.1 GCA_027019405.1 Candidatus Altimarinota bacterium
CTTATTCTGATACTTGGAAAGATGGTACAATTTCATATTTGAAAATGATGTATCCAAGACTTGCTCTTATGAGAGAATTGTTATCTGAAAAATGAAGTATTTATGTTCATATTGATTGGCATGTTGGACATTATGTAAAAATTTTACTTGATGAGATTTTTGGGAAAGAGAATTTTAGGAATGAGATAATATGGTGTTATGATAAATGGGTCTCTCCATCAAAGGATTTTCAAAAAAATCATGATATTATTTTTAGGTATTCAAAAAACAAATCATGAGTTATATTTAATGTGTTAAGAGAGATTGATAATGCAAGAGCAATTACTTTAGATAGAGGTTATACAACTAATTTATTATCTAATTGAGAGAGACAATTAATAGTTTATAAGGGAAATGAGCATAAAGAAAATATAAAAAGATTAATTCAAAGTAAAAAATTTGTAAGAGTTTTATATAGAGAACCTGAAGGTAATCCATTAAAAGATTGGTGGAGAATGAATATAATTCATCCTAAAGCAAATGAACGTGTGAATTATTGAACTCAAAAGCCAGAAAAGCTTTTAGAAAGAATTATAAAAGCTTCCTCAAATGAAGATAGTATAGTTGCAGATTTTTTTGGATGAAGTGGAACAACAGCAGCAGTTGCTGAAAAATTGTGAAGAAGATGGATTAGTTCTGATTTATGAAAACCAGCTATTATGATTCAAAGAAAAAGACTTATAGATCAAGAAGCTAAACCATTTTTATATCAAAGTATAGGAGATTATCAAAAAGAATATTTGGCACAAACTCACTGAACAAGATTTAGAATATGAGATTTAAGTCAGATTGTTTTGTCTTTGTATGGTGCTTTGCCTTTTACACTAGAGGAAAATCCTACAAGAAATATTTGATATATTAAAGAAACAAAAACATTAGTAGTTGTAGATAGTCCAAATAAACTTACAAACTTAAATACTCTCAAAAAAGCAATACAGCTAAGAGATACTTTTTTAGGTTGATGGAAAAAAGTAGTAGTTTTGTGATGGAATTTTTCTTCTACTATATCATTGGAAATCAAAGAATTAAATGACCCAAATTTAGATGTTCTTGTAATACCACCAGATTTGTTAGATAAATTAAAAACAAAAGCTTGATACAAAAAACTTGTAGATTCTGGAGCAGTTAAATTTAGTTCTTTACAATATTTAGATATTGAAAAACCTGAAAGAATAGATTTATGAAATGAAGAAAAAATTATTGTAAAATTAAAAAATTATGTTCTTCTTACTCCAGATGCTTTACCACTTGATGAGAAAAACAAAGAAAAGTTAAAACCTATCATTGCAAATTCACCACTTGATTTAATAGAATATTGGTCTATTGATCCAGATTTTGATTGAAAAACTTTTAGAAGTGTTTGGCAGGATTATAGACAAAATACAGAAAATGATAACGATCCTTTAAGAGTAGTTAAAAAAGCAGAATTAGTTTTACCAAAAAAAGAATGAAAAAGAAAAATTTGTGTCAAAGCTGTGGATGTATTTGGTTGGGAAAGTGAGGTTATAGTAGAAGTTTAGATATTTTAGTTTTTAAAAGATATATTATGGAAAAGAAGAAATATCAGATAATAAAAAATAATAGAAAAAAAGAAAGTTTGGTTAATAATTGGTTTTCATATTGTCAGAATAAACAAATACCTTTTATAGTTATTTATACTAAAAGAAAGTATGCAGATATAGATTTTGATTATTTTACTTTTAAACCTAAGTATGATTATTTATTTAAAAAATATTCTGATAAGATAGAAAAAGATATAGAAGAAATGTTTTGGAAATATAGGGAAGATAAAGTTTATAATAATGATGTTTTTTGAGCAGAATTAATAAATTTACATAAAATACCTATTGATAATGCTTATTTATTAGCAGAAGAAATATATGATTATCTAAACAATTTTAAATTTAAATTCAATAATTATGATAAATAAAAAAAACATCTAAAAAAATTGCTAAACTTTCTTCAAAGACATTAAAAAAAAGTAATGTTTGAAAAAATACAAAAAGTATAGCTTGAAGTGATTTATCACAGATTAAAACAAATAAAACAACAAGTAAAAAAGTAGCTACAAAAGCTTCAAACATATTAAAAGATTGAAGGATAGGTAAAAAATCAAAGTCATTAGCTTGAAGTGCTTTATCACAAAAACAGAAAAAGAAATAATTTTTTAATTTTTTATTTTATTATTATGCAACAAGCACCTTTAAAATTAGCTCAAGATATTACAAATATTGTAAATGATGCTTATACTTCTTGAGAATTATTTGAAAAAGTTTCTCCTATTACTCAAGAATTATTAAAATTTTGGTTTGAT
>JALUWO010000160.1 GCA_027019405.1 Candidatus Altimarinota bacterium
ACATAAATAATATATTTTACTTCAGGTTTTTTTATATTTTCTGATAAATCATAACAATTAAATTCTTTAAAATTAGTCATTTTATAAGGTTATACTTGTAAATAATATTATTTAAAATGATTCTTTTAAAATAATCAATATATTTACAGATAGAATTACAAACATATAAAATAAAATTAGAGAAAAATACAAATTCTAATAATTTATTTTCATTTTATGATAAAATAACAAAAAATAGTAAATTTATAAAATAGTATAAAATTATGTTTAATTATATTAAGAATACCAATAAATACTATATTTTTGTTGATATAATATCATTTTTTTATTTGTCTATAGTTTTTTTATTTTTTCCCATTAATATATATAGCTTTTGTGTGTTTTATTTTAAAATATAAATTTGTCAATACATTAGTTAATAACTAGAAAAAAAGTCTATAAAAATTTGAAAATTTCCAAAATACTCTTATATAGATATTACATTTATTTTTTAAATTAATTAAAAATGAAAAAAATTATAAAAAATGATTTAATAAACAAAGAATTGTATAAAGATATTATAACAAAAAGTTATAATGAATTGGTTCCTTGTTTAGTAAAAAATACATATATTTATACTATTAATGATAGAAATTTTAATCTATCTAAAATTAATTCTAATAGTAATAACTTTAAGAAACCAAAGATGGTAGTAAAACAGAGAAAAATATGGGAAGAGTTTACAAAACAAACTAATATCTGTAAAAATAAATCTTTATATCCAAAAAATATTGATAATTTAACTTACTGGAAATTACATAGTGATTTAGAAAATTGAAAAGATAAAAATCCTACTGTTGTGAAAATAATATCTAATTTATTATTTATTTATGGTTTATATTATGATGAGTTTAAAAATTATACATACTTAAGAAGAGACATTTACAGTATATTTTGAAATGGCTTAGTTAAAATTATTAATAAAATTATACAAGAAAATAATATAATACTAAATAAGCAAAATCTAATAAAAGTAATCAATTATTTAATTAATAAACAACAGCAATTAACTAACAAAACAGATATAAATTCTTTACAAAAACAAAAAACAGAAAATATCTATAACAATCTGATATACAAAGTAATATCTTATGATGATATGATTAAGTTGTTTGTAAATATAAAACAATGACTAAACTCAGTAAATAACAATGGTTTAATATTACAAAATGTACTTACAAGTACAATAATTAATAAAAATATTCCTTATTTATGAAAAGAACTATTAATAGACATAAAAAATAAAGAAAAAACTTGATATACTCTTAAAAACTTAGTTGATAACTTGTATTATAAATACACACTTAAAAAATTAGATAAATATTTATTAAATCAAGATGGAAGAATAGAGATTGTTATTTGAAATAAAGATTGATATGAAATTAAATTATTTGACCTTTTGATAAAGGAAAATAGATTAAAAAAGGATTACAAATCTGTAAATAATGTTATAAATGACTTTGTAAATACTATCATTGAATGAAAAACATATAAAGTAGTTGATAAGTTTTTTGTTAGTAACTATTTTATAAACAATTTAGTTTTTGTTTTATTAAAATACTTGATAAATACTGAAATATGAGAATATCTATGTGAAGATTACTATATTTTAAATATTTATACAAATAAGAAACAAAGTTATAAAAATCAACTTAAAGATAAAAAGATTAATAAAGAGCTTATTCAAACTAATGAAAGCTATTTTGAATATTTAGATACAAATACTCATAATGAAGAAAATAAGGATAAAATTTTAAATTTGAACTATTTAGAAAAAAAAATTAATGATAATAATACAAAATTAGAAGAGAAATATCTTTACTATTACTTAATTCAGTATATAAAACAAAAATATAAAAATAAATTAAAAGATTATGAATTTTATTTTGATTTAGCTAAATTGGAAAAGATAAATAGTTATCTTGATTTGTATGTAAATGCTTGAAATGTGGTTAAAAAGATTAAATTAGAGTTAAAAAAACAACTTCTGTATAATTATTGAATACTTTCTAGTTTAGATGCTTTAAAGTTGTATGTAAAAAAGGAAAAGATAGTGGATATTCCTGTTTTATATCTTGATAAGTTTAAAATTGAAGACAAAATTATTTATACAGATATTTTAAAAGCTTCTAAATCAATTTTGTATCAAGATGGATTAGATTTACCATTTATCATAATATTTACAGATTTTGATACCATTAATAAAAATAAAGTAAATCTTCATATTTTCTTTGTAAATAAGCATAATAGTATAAATTTAGTAGAATTTGATGAACTTAAATTATTTACATTATGATGAG